>NZ_JBMOVV010000009.1:0-107467 GCF_049472135.1 Arcobacter pernae | reverse complement strand
TTTCACTTGTGGAAACGTAGGCCGCTGCCAGCTCTTGAGTTTTTATCTAAAGCTTAGTTCAAAACATTTTTCACATGTTTTTAACTAAGCTTTTTTTTTAGCTATTTTTTTCCCTTATTATTCTTTTTTTTTCATCTCTTTTTATTTAATATTGTTACCCTTTTGAAATCTATTTTATTTATAATCTTTTTTATTTAGGAGTTATTATGAAATTAGTTTATTTAGTTCTCTCTGATGCAAAAGAATTAGAGTTTGAGTGTTTTGATGAAAATTATGATATTTTAAGATGTGAATATATCAAATATATGAGTTCTAGTAGGCAAGATGTTTTTTGGTTTACTTTTTTAAATGAAGATGAGTTATTAATAGATTTTAAAACTATTAATGCAATTTATTGTGAAGACTACGATGATGATTTTTTAGATGATCTTAATATTGATTTTGAAAATGAAGTAGAAGAGACGAAAGAAATTTAATTTCTTTCGTTTTTTAGTAAGAGTTTTTGTTTATATATATACCTAAGTTAAATCTCATAGCATATCTAGGTTTAAAGTTATTATTTCTACTATAATAGTTTTCAGGAATAGTATCTATATATAACCACTTTTTTATAAAGTGTCTATATTTTAATTTTAAAGCATATCTCTTTACTTTCATATCAGAGTCTATATTATTTATGTTTGTATTAACTGTATATCTTATATAGTCTTTATTTGTCAATTTTTGATCTAGATAAAGTGAACTATAAAATTCACTATCATTTTCTTTTTTTGACTGCCAATAATGTTGATAGAAGTTATGTGCTGAAAAAACTTCATTTATTGGTCTATCTATATTAAAATATGATGTTGATTCTAAATCATTTAAATTTGAATATTTGAAGGCTTGGCTAATAGTATAGATATAATTACTATTTAAATCTTGAAAACTTCTATTGGCTTCAGTTTTTATAAAAGGGTCTAGTTTTGATTTTATTTTTAATCCAACTTTAGTTTTTAGATTTATTTTGTTTTTAAATGTTTTATAATATGCAATTGCTAAATTTACATCATCTTTTTTACTTTCAGATGTTTTGCTTTCTACATTATCAATTGTATCTCTTTGTTCATCAGTTTCTATTTCTAAATGAATTTTTTCTTTTAATCTAGGAAGTTTTAGTTTTATTTTTACTCTTTGATCAAAAACAATATTCTCATGTTGATTTTGTGATGCTGAAAATTCTAATAGTCCATAAGCATCATGGTAATCTAAATTTTCTATTGTATCTTGAAAAAAGAAATTATCAACATTTCTTGAAGTATTAATAATTGATGAATGTACTGATTCTCTAAAATCATTTGTATTTTTGATAAAGTCATCTAAAAAGGTTTTATTATCTACTTCATTTGCATATGTTATTGAACTTAGTGTTAAAATAGTTAATAAAAGCTTTCTTTTCATTTTATACTCTTTTTTGCTTGATATTGTATATTTAACTTGTGACACATCTTTATTCCATATAGATATATTATCCATGAGACATATATCCAAAAGAATGTAAATAAAAGTGTAGCTAAAGAACCATATATTGTAGTGTATGTTTTATTATATATAACATAATATACAAATAGATTTTTTGTTATTGATAATATTATTAGTGTAATAAATGATGAAATTAGTGCTGCTTTATCATCAATATTCCTATTTACACTATATTTAAATAAAGAGTAAAATATTAACCAAGAGAATAGATATGAAAAAATTGTGTTTAAAATATTATTATCATAAAATGCTGTGACAATATTTAAAGCAGCAAATATTATTGGTAGCATTACTAAATATAAGGAATAAAAAATAAAAGAGAAGTGTATAGATTTTCTTTTTGATTTATGTATCTTATTTACAATATACTCATAATCTTTAAAGAACATTATAAATACGAACAACATATAAACTATTCCTAACCAACCTAATTTACTTGAGTTTGATATATAGTCTTTAAGTGTATTTACTATATCAGCTGAGTGAGTTGGATTAATTATATTAAAAATATAATCAATAAAAATATCTATATAAGATTGAAATTCTTGAAAGGTTGAAATGATTGCAATTAAAAGTGCAATTATTGGTAAAATAGAGAAGATAGTAAAGAAGCTTAGACTTGCAGCATAATATGTAGTATCATCATTAAAAAAATTCTCAATACCTAGTATTATTTTTTTAGCTAAGCTATCTTTTTTATCTTCACTATTCATTTGTCATTAAAGTCCCATCTTGAAAGGATTTAGAATATTATTTGGGTCAAAAGCTCTTTTTATACTTCTAAATAGTTCAATCTCTGCTTCATTAAATGCGATATTCATAAATGGTGCTTTTGATAAACCAATTCCATGCTCACCTGATAAAGTTCCACCCATATCACAAACCATTTGGAAAATCTCTTCAATTGCTTTGTGTCCATCTTCCATTTCTTTTGGATTTGTTTTATCTTTAACCATTACATTAACATGAATATTACCATCACCTGCATGCCCAAAACAAGGAACATTAAATCCATACTTTTCACCAATTGCATAAATTGCATCTAAGGCTTCTGGAAGTTTACTTCTTGGAACTGAAATATCTTCATTTAATTTCTTTGTTCCATAAATCATAGTTGCTGGACTTGCGTTTCTTCTTGCAAACCAAAGTGAGTTTCCATGTGCTTCATCTTTTGCTTCAATAAAATCAACTGAACCAAACTTTGCAAATGCTTCTTTTAGTGTTTGTATTTGTGAGTCAACTTCTGCTTGTGATGAACCATCAACATCTCCAACTAAAATTCCACCAGCATTTTCAGGTAATTCAACTTGTGGAAATTTTTCTCTTAAAGCTTTAATTACAAGTGCATCTAAAAATTCCATTGCAACTGGATTTGCACCACTTGCAAGTGATTTGAATACTGCATTCATTGCTTTATTTACATCAGGAAATACACCCATATATGTTTGTTTGAATTTTGGTTTTGGGATTAACTTTAAAGTGATTTCTGTAATTACAGCAAGTGTTCCTTCGCTTGCTATTAAAATACCTGCTGTATTATATCCTGCAACATCTTTAATAGTTTTTTTACCAGCAGTGATAATTTCACCATTTGGAAGTACTGCTCTTAAAGCAACTACATAATCTTTTGTAATTCCATATTTAGCAGCTCTCATACCACCTGCATTTTCACTTACATTTCCACCTAATGTAGAGTAGTTTTCACTTGCTGGGTCTGGTGGATAGAAAAGTCCAACTGCTTCTACTGCTTTTTGAAAATCCATATTAATAAGTCCAGGTTGAACAACACCAACCATATTTTCCATGTCAATTTCAAGAAGTTTATTCATATGTCTTTCAAGTGATAAAATAATACCACCATTTGAAGGTAAAGCTCCACCTGTAAAACCTGAACCTGCACCTCTTGGTACAATTACAATTTTTTCTTCATTACAAAATTTTAAGATTTTTGAAATATCTTGTTCATCTCTAGGGAAGACAACTGCATCTGGTTCAAATCTCTCTTTTGTTGCATCGTAACAGTATGCAATTAAGTGAGCTTTATCAGCTTTTACATTTTCTTCTCCAACAATAGATGTTAAATAATCTAAATGTTCTTGTTTTATCATTAGTTAATTCCTAAAATATTTTTATAATAGTCTTCATAGCTATTTTTGTTATATGATTTTTTATTATCAATTTTATCTTCTTCATCTAACAGAAAATTGAAAATTGAAAAATCAAAACTAAAATCAAAATCTAGAGGTGCACCTTTTATATCTTCTATTCTTGTATAGAAAGGCATTTCTGATTTTGCAGAAGTATATTTAATATCATAATTAGTTAATGTTTTAAATGTTTTTGCATCAACAACATATACTTTATTTTCAATTACAATAAATATAGTTCTTAGATTTTGTTTGATCGCAAACTCTTGAATAGACTTTTTAGAAGGTAGTTCTTCTTCATTTACTTTAAGTTGTGCTGCAAATATATCTGAGTGTAAGAAATTATTGTATTTAAAGTTTTCTCTAACAATCTGGAAAGATTCTTGATTTGGTGCTATTAACATTGATGAAGTATATAAATAGTTCAATGCTAAAATATCACCTTTTTGAACACCTCTTTTTGATGTAGGAAGAGCATCTTGTTTAATATCATCGAACTTACTAAATTCTATAGTTGAGCTTGTATCATCTGAGTTAACAACTTTTGCATTTGCAACAATAAGTCTTTTATCTCTATCATGTAAGTGAATAACAACTCCACTTTGACCAACTATTAAATTTCCAATATCAATAACTGTTTTATTATCTTTAATATTGTCAATTTTTATCCCAAATGCTTGATAAGAAAGTTTTTGTGTAGTTTCATTTGTATCAACTTTTTTTACTTCTTTTTTCTCAAGTGTTTCATTTGTTAAAAGATATTTATAGCTTAAAGAGTTTTGATTTGAGTCAATCTTAATATCTAAAACTCTCCATCCTTTCTCTTCCATGTCTTTGATTGAAAACTTTCCTTGACATAAACCACCATCTAGTTTAGTTGTTTCAATAGTTGATGGTGTGTTCCATTTATCTTTATAACAAACTGTAGTTTCTGCACTTGCAAGTGTTGCACTTAATAGTAAAGATGAACCAATAATTGTAATTTTATTTAAAAGTCTATTCATTATAAATCCTAAGTTTATGCTTCTTGTAGTTCTTGAAGTTTTTTTCTAACTTCTTCTACATGAACAATTTCAATTTTTTCACCTTTTACAGTTTTCTTTTTTCTTACATTTACTTTTTCCCAAATAGCAGCTATATCTCCTTCAGGATTAATGATAAATGTACTTCTTACTACACCCATGAACTCTTTGCCCATAAATTTTTTTAGTTGCCATACACCATAATCTTCACACATTTTTTTGTTAACATCTGCTAATAATGTGATACTTAAATCTTTTTTCTCAATAAATTTTCTATGTTTTTGAGCATCATCAGGACTTACTCCTAGAATAACTGCATCTAAATCATCAAATTGAGGATGTGCTTCTGTAAAATCACAAGCTTGTGTAGTACAACCAGGAGTCATATCTTTTGGATAGAAGTATAAAACAATCCATTTACCTTTTAAATCTCTTGAGCAAATCTCAATATCATCTTGGTTTGGTGCACAAAAATCAGGTGCTTTTGTTCCAATTTCTAACATATAATTGTCCTTTAGTTTTTTATTGCAATAAATGTGGCAAAATTTACCCATTTAAAAATAGTCTCACAATGTGAGAAACCAGCGTCTTTTATCATTTGTTTATTTTCATCTTCTGTATATGGTATTAAAACATTCTCTAATGCTTCTCTTTTTTGAGCTATTTCAAACTCAGAGTACCCTTGTGTTTTTTTGAAATCATAATATTCATCAATAGATTGTTTGTTTAATGTTGGGTTTGAAGAGATTACTTTCTCACTAAAAATAAAAATTCCTTTATCTTCTAAAGAATCATAAATTTTTTTTACTAATTTTTCTCTTTGAAGAGGTCTTATAAACTGTAAAGTGTAGTTTGAAAGTATTAATTTTGCATTGTCATAAGAAATGTCATGTAAATCTGCATTTACTAAATCAATTTCAACTCCAAAAGCTTTAGCTTTTTTTGAAGCACGACTAAGCATAGCTTCTGAATTATCTATACCTATAAGTTTTAAATTTTTTTCAAAATGTTTTGATAACTCAATAAGTGTTGAAGCTGTTGAACAGCCTAAATCATAGACTACGTCATCTTCTTCTAGAAAGTTACAAGCAAAGTTTATAGATAACCTTTGCATTTCTTTATAAAAAGGAACTGACCTATTTAACATATCATCAAATACTGATGCAACATCTTCATCGAATTCAAATTGTTTTGTTATTGATTTTTCAAATACTTTATCTACCATAGGGATATTTTATCCAAATTATTATTAATCTAGATGAAAATAAATTTTTTTATTTTAACAATTGAAATCAAATTGTAAATAAGAAATAGTATCATTTTAAATAATTATAATTAAGTTAATAAAAGTATAGAATTATTCTTTTTAATAGTTAAAAAAACAATTTTTTTATAGGAAATTTATCTTTTTTTATGAAAAACATTAAGTTTTATTATGTAAAAATAATGTAAGAGTATTGTAGTAATAATTTAAATTATTAACTTTGTATATATTTTAAGGAGATATAAAATGGGAAGTAATATTGTAAGGAATACTTTAATATCTACAGTTGTTGCAGGTATGTTAGTTGGTTGTGGAGGTGGAGGTTCTTCTTCCTCTTCTGGTGGAGCAGGTGGTTTACCATCTAAGGGACCTTTTGTAGTTGGGACAACAGTTAAAGCAGTACATTTAGATAATTCTGGTAATGAAATTGCAGAAGACAGTGCTACTACAACTATTGGATCTGATTATAAGTTTTCATTTTCTAGTTCAGATTTTACATGGAGTGGTCCTACTAAGTTTGTAATTGAAGATGGTCAGTACTATAATGAGGCCACAGGAGGGTATTCTCAGGGTACTTTAATGGCTATTGAAGAAGTTGGTGGAACTAGTGAATTAAAATTGAATATTAATATTCTTACTGATATAGCAGCGAAAACTATCTTAACTAAGATGCAATCTTCTCCTACTGCTGATATTTCTACATATAAAACAGAAGCAAAAGATGCTGTTGTTGAGACATTTAATATCTCTTTACCTTCAGGAACTGATTTAGAAGATTTAGACTTAACAAGTGGTTCTGGTACAACGGAAGAACAAGCTGCAAATACACAACTTTTAAAGCTTACTACGGCTATTTTATCTACAGATGACCCAGAAAAAGTTATACAAGATTTAGCTACTGACTTGGGCGATGGAAATATTGATGACGAGGCACTTGCTTCTTTAGAAGAAGTTCAGCAAGAAGCAGCTTCTGTTGATTTAGCTGTTGTTGCTTCAAAAATGGAAACAACTCTTCAATTAGAAAGTGTTCCAAATAGTGATGATTTACTTGATGGTACTTTAGCAATTGGACATGGTATTTCTTTTACAGCAATTAAAGATGCAGCAAGAAATAGTTCTTATACTGCTACTACAACTATCCCAACAAAGGCTATTTATGGTTCTTCTGCTACGATTAGTATAGCTAATGGTGAATATAGAATAAACGGTGGAGCATGGAGTACAACAGCTGGAACTATTAGTAATGGTGATACTTTAGAGGTTAGACATACTTCTTCAACTTCATATTCAACAAATACTATATCTAATGTTACAATTGGTGGAACAAAAATCTCTTTCGTATCTACGACAGAATCTGATCCATTTGTTGCAGATATTACACCTAATAGTTTTGATTTAGGGTATAAGAAAGGTATTACTCCAGGTACAACTAATGTAGAAAGTAATGCAATCACTGTAACTGGTGTAAACACAGATACTTCTATTTCAATCACTGGTGGAGAATATCAAATAAATGGTGGTAGTTGGACTTCTATTGCTGGAACAGTTCAAAATGGAGATACAGTAAAAGTAAGAACAGATGCTTCTTCTAATTTTTCTTCTGATACTGAAGCCACTTTAACAATTGGTGGTATTGAAGATACATTTAAAGTATTTACTACTTTAGAGGATAAAAATCCTGATTTAATTTCATTTGATAAAGTAGAAGATACAGAAATTTCTACATTGACAACAAGTGGAACTAAAACATTAACAGGATTTAATACTGCTATTGAAATTGATGTTGTTGATGAAGGTAATAATACTGAATATAGTATAAATGGAGGAAGTTTTGTAACAACAGCTGGAACTGTATCTGTAAATGACACTGTTCAAGTAAGACATACTTCTTCTTCAGAGTTTAGTACAGAAACAGTATCAAAACTTAAAATTGGTTCAAATGTATATGAATTTAAGTCAAATACAAAAGCTGACCCATTTGTAGCAGATACAACACCAAATGCAATAATATTCTCATTATTTGAAAATCAAGAACTTGATACTGAAATTACAAGTTCAGCAAGAACTATTACTGGTATAAATACAGATACAGCTATTTCAATTACTAATGGTACTTATTCTATTTCATCTGATAATGGTACTACTTGGTCTGATTTTACAAATGAAGCAGGAACTGTAAATCTTAATGATCAAATCAAAGTAATGCAAACTACTTCTTCTGAATATCAAACTAAAACTGAAACTGTTCTAACAATAGGTGGAGTTGCTAATAAATTAGTATCATATACTAAAGTAAAAGATGCTTTAGTTGATGCATTTACATTTACTTCTCAATCAGATGTAACACAAGATACTGAAATAACTTCGAGTACTATAACTATTAAGGGTATAAATGTAGAAGTTCCAGTTTCTGTTGATAATGGAGTATTAATTATTGATGGCATCGAATCTGGAACATCAGGAACAATTTCTGCTGGACAAACTTTAGCTGTTAAGCATACATCTGCTTTAACGGGTGGAGCTAATACTTATTCAAAAGTTACTGTTGGTACATATACAACTACATTTAAATCAACTACAGCCTATGCAGCACCTCAAATTTCAGGAACACCTTCATCAAGTGTTGTGACAGGTACTGCTTATTCGTTTATTCCAAGTGTTGATAGTGGAGATGAAATTACTTCTTGGACTATTTCAGGAAATCCTTCTTGGATGAAAATAAATAGTGTAACAGGTGAAGTATATGGTACACCTGCAAATGTAAGTGAACAACAATCAACTACAGGTATTACTATTACGGCAACAAATCCTGGCGGAAATGATACAATTGTATTTAATCTTTCAGTAGATAACTTTGTACCTGTGTTAAGTGTATCAAGTTCTGTAGAAGCAGTGTATAGAAATGGTGTATCAATTGTTACTAGTACAGAAGATACTTCAACTGATCAGTTAAGTTACAGTTTATCTGATAATACACCATCATTCTTATCTATTGATGAAAATGGAAAAATTACTAATAATAGAGATTTAACTACTGATGATGTTTCAGAGTATACATTTGGCGTTACAGTAACTGATAGTAGTTCTGCTACTGATACAGTTGAAATTACTTTGAGTATAATTGAGTGGGATACTGTAAACTTAACACCTCCAACTATTTCTGGAACGCCAAATACTACTGTAAATGAGGATAGCTCTTATTCATTTATTCCAACGGCTAAAGATAATAATAGTAATAACTTAACATTTGCTATTGTAAATAAACCTACATGGGCAACATTTAATGAAACTACAGGAGAATTAAGTGGTACTCCTACAAATGATAATGTTGGTACAACTTCTGATATAGTTATCTCAGTTACAGAAGGAAATGATACTGTTTCTTTAGATGCATTCAATATAGAGGTTGTAAACACTAATGATACTCCAACAGCTGCAACTATTCCAAATCAAAGTGCAGTACAAGATGTATCTAAAACTATAGATTTAAGTAGTTATATTAGTGATGTTGATGTTGGAGATACTTTAACTTATGATGTTACATATGCAGATGGTACTTTATTGCCAAGTTGGATGGAATTTAATGTAAACACAGCTGTATTAACAGTAAATGCTACAGCTGATAATTTAGGTGAACATTTAATGAAACTTACAGCAAAAGATGCTTCTGATGCTTCAGTTGTAAAAGAGTTTACTGTCGTAATTACAGATGGAAGTACTCCATTAAACTCAGATGTAGATGCAGCAATGAAGATTATTGAATCAATTGATCCTGAACTTGAAAATATAGATTCAAAACTTGATGAAGCTTATGCTTTAGTGGAGTCTAATACTTCAACAGAAGCACAAATTGTAAAGCTTTCAATTGAATTAGCAAAAATTTTAAATGATTCAGATATATCTTCATTATTAGTATTTGAAAATAATGATTCAACAGTTGATTTAACAGATACTTCTACTTTAAATAAAATTGTAAGAGCCATGACTAAAGATTTAATTGATTTAGATATTATGGATAATCCAATTGATTTAAGTTTAACAATGACTAATAAGTTAAACGCAATGGCAGATAAACTTTCATTAATTAGTGATGAGTTTGGAACTCTATTTACGTCATCAGATGCTGTATATGGATATGGTGGTGAAACAATGGATACAAATGATTCTAAAGCATTAAGAGCAGGTATTTTAAGTTTTGCTGCACAATTAAAACAATTGTCTTCTTATCAATGGATGGCTGATGCAGATGTTGCAATTCAGACTGAAGATATAGGTGGAGTTTTAACTGAATATTCTAATATTGATATTGATCCTGCAAGTGTATTAAATTCAGGTAGTGTATATAAATTAACATCAGCAGCTTCTACTAGGTTACCAGAAGCCAAGGAGAATTTAGTTGCTGCAGCAAATTTATTATTAGATTTACCTTTAGGATATGGCGCAGATGAGAATGATTCTTCTGATACTGGATTAACTCAAGAAGATAAAAATGATATGACATCAATAAGAGATGCCATTTCTGGAACTTCTTCTTATATTATGAGTATTGAAGATGATGATGAAATTAAAGAAGTAAAAATTGCTTTATCAAAATTATTTGATTCAACAACAGCTATGGATATTACAAGTCTAGGTTCAAATTGGCAAAACTTATGTAGTAATGGTGATATAGTAAGTATTGAAGAAGCTAAAATAAATGGTGTTCTTGAATGTAAAGTTCTTGATTGGTATGACTCATACAATGATGTAACATATTTCCATTATGAAGGTTCTGAGCCAGAGCCTCAAACAATGCCAACAGCTGAAACTTCTAAACTAGATGATATTGTTTTAAGTATTACAAAATTAGATGATACAATTCTAACAGGTCAAGATATGATTGACTTTATAATAGATGGTGAAGATAATGTAGAAGCTTTTGGCATGACTTTAGCTAATGTAAAAGATGATGAAAAATACTTAGTGAATGGAAATGATGTAAAAGCAGATGACTATTTTGATGATTTATTTATTAATGCTTATAAGGCTGATGGTATTGATTCAAGAGCAGAAGCTAAGAAAAATTTCACGACACCTAAATCAGAAGTAAAAGCAGAAATTAGTCTTAGTGATGTTGACATTTTATCAACAGATGCAACTGGACCAATTGGTAGAGGTGCTATGATTGCTTTTATGGACAATATTAATAGTGCAGGTGAAAAGCTATTTGTAAAACTTGATTTAAGAGATGGTGACACAACTGGAAAAATCAAATACTATGTTGCTAAATATGATTCAGAATGGGCATCAGAAGTAGAATTAGCAAATGGAACAATCACTTCAACTCAAACAGTTTATGAATATGGTGAATCTAAATTTGCAGTAAGTATAGCTACTGAAGGTTCTGATATCAAATTTAATGTATCAAAAGTTGATGACTCTGGAAATACTATAGAATCTTATACAGAGGCAGTTGTAACGACAGATGCTTCTTATGATTTAGGAATTGATTCAGTTAGATTTAGAGCTGAGGTTAGACTAAGTGGTGATGATGGTACACTATATGATCAAGTTACTACACCAACAAAGTTAAGGGTTCATGACTTTTTAGCAGTTAGTGCATTAGAAACTTTAACATTTGCAGAATTGACAACAGGAAACTTCTTATCTGTTGGTGATGATTGGTATGATGTATTATCTTTTAATTCAGCTAATAATACTTTATCTGGTATAGCTTATGATTATAATGATTCTAATAGTACATATGAAGAAGATGGAACATTTAGTTTAACTGTTACACCTGATTCTACAAATAACAAGTTAGCAAGTTATGTTGATTCAGAATCAGGAGAAGAGGGAACACTTACATTAATTAGTACATCTACTGTTAATGGTTATGATAATGTATATAAAACAATATCAAATATGGAGGTAACAACAGCTGCAACAACAAAAGATTGGGATAGATGGGATAGTGCTACGAATCATGGTGCAACTGATCTAAATAGTTTAATTGATTTATTTGTTTTAAATAATTGGTATACAGATAGAGAAAATGGTACTAAATTTATGTTAAATGATAACTTTGATGTTGTAAAAGCGACTGAAGATGCTATGTATGGTGCTTCTAGAACAACTGAAGTAATAGGTACTTGGTCTGAAGATACAGTTAATAATTGGATTAAAGTTGAATTATATAAAGATGGTACAACTGAATCTAATGAAGAAGTATATATTCATTTAGTTAATGATTCTGGAACTATGTTTATTGAAACATCAACTATTCTTTTAGCTGGATATACTTTTACAGAAGAGTTTATTTCTGCTGATAGTAACACTGTATTAGATACATTTATATCTGATAATTTTTAAGTAAAAGTAGAGCTTAGCTCTACTTTTACTAAAATTAATATATAATTACTTTTATTCAGTAAAGGTGATTTTTGAACTTTTTTTTTAAAATTAATTTTTTCATCTTTTTATTTCTATCTTATTTAAATGCTACAAAAATTATTTTATCTAATGTTAAAGAATATAAAATAGATAGTCAAAATATTAGATATAGAATAGAAGCAGAATTAAAAACAATAGATTATGATAAATTAAAAGAATTTAGGTTTTATAATAAAAAAGAAGTTTTATCAAACTCTTCATTTTATATTAATGGAAATTATTCAAAAAAAGATTTATTTATTAGTTTTAAAAAAGGTTATTTTCTTGAGGGTAGTTTGTTGTTGTTTGAAATAGAAGGTAACTATAAAAATATTCCTTTTAAAGCAAAGGAAGCAAAAGTTTCAAGAAATAAAATAGATTTTAAAAGAGTATTTATAACTTTAGATAAAAAAAGATACCGAAAGATAAAATACTCATTAAAATTAGATTAACTCTTTTAAATAGTTATTCGCTTCTTCAATATCCAAAAATATCTGTTTTTTTAAAGCCTCAAAACTATCAAATTTTTGATTGTCTCTTAGTTTTTCTAAAAATTTAACTTGTACGATAAACTCTTCATTTTTGATTTCTTCATCTAATATATGTGTTTCAACAGCATAGCTTCCATCTGTTGTTACTCTATGTCCTAAGAAAGTTATAGAGTTGTACTCTTTGTCATTTAAGATAGTTTTTGTAGCATAAACACCTTCATTTGGAAGTAAAAACTCTTCTACAAAAAGATTTATAGTTGGAACAAAACTTTTAGCTCCTAATCCTTGTCCTTTTATATGCTTTCCATATATTTTATACTCTTTGCCAAGTAGTTTATTTGCAGTTTTTATATCACCATCTTTTAGGTATTGTCTTATTACTCTTGAGTGAACAGCTATATCATCTAGTTTAACCTCATCAAGAACTTCAACTTCTCCATCAAAAAGTTCATTTAGTTCTTTTACACAGTTTTTTCTACCTTTTCCAAAACAAAAGTCAAAACCTACAACTATTTTTTTTAAGTTAGGATACTCTTCTTTTAAAAGTTTGATAAACTCTTTTCCTTCTAAATGTTTGATATTATCAAGTACATAGTAGTAAATAGGGTATTTTGAGTACTCTTGTCTATGGCTTTTAGGTGTTAAGTTTGCATAGCCAGACTCAATTGATAAAATAGCACCATTTTCATCAAGTCTTTCAAAAAGTTTTTGGTGAGCAGCATGCATACCATCAAATCCTCCTATTGCTATAGAAGTAATTGTATTTTTATTTACTAAAATAGAAGAGCTCTTCTTCATTTCCATCTTTTCCTTGCAGTTTACTTTTTGAGTTATATTTTAGTTCCCAGTTTAAAAGTTTAGTATTATCTAAAAATTTTGTTCTTGCATTTTCAATTGCTTTTTTATCTTTTACCACACCTTTTTTATCTCTTTTTACATTTGTTCCAACTTCAAATTGAGGCTTAAATAAGATTATAATATCTTTATTACTTAATCTATTTATATCTTCAATAATATTTAAAATAGAAATAAAAGAAACATCACAAGTAACTATTTCAAAACCATTTTCGTTCTTGTAGTCCCTTATATCTGTATTTTCAAAAAAACTAATTCTTTCATCAGTTTTTATTTTTTCGTGTAGTTGGTTTGATCCTACATCAACACAAGTTACACTTTTTACATTTTGATTTAGAAGTATTTGTGTAAAACCACCTGTACTACTACCTATATCAAGGGCAGTTTTCTCTTCAAGTTTTAAACTCGGTATCTCTTCTAAAAAGTGTTTTAATTTATACGCAGCACGACTTACATAAAACTCATCTTCTAATATTTCTATATTATTTGTTTCATTTACATCAAAAGATGCTTTAGTGATTATTTTGTCATCTACTTTTATTTTATTTGCTTTTATAAGTTCGCTTGCTTTGTTTCTACTTTGAATTTGAAAGTTGTCTTTTAGGTATTGGTCTAATCTCATGCGAAATTATAGTTAAATTTTTATCAAGAATAGTTTATATATACTATAATTTATTTTAATATAACGGGATTTTATTTGAAGTTTGTAAAAGAAGAGTTTGAAAACACTTATGAAGAGAAGAAATCAAAGTTTATTGCACATTTGATGCCTTATGATAAATTTGATGAAGTTATGAAAAGACTAAGAGAAGAGCATCCTAAAGGAAGACATTTTGTTTATGCTTATAGATATTTAAATGAGTTTGAACAAGTTGTTGAAAATAGTAGTGATGATGGAGAACCAAAAGGAACATCAGGTAAACCATCATTAGCTGTTTTAGCAGGAGCAGATATTATAAATAGTGCAGTTATTATTGTACGATATTTTGGTGGAATTAAGCTTGGAACAGGTGGTTTAGTTAGAGCTTATGGTGCAAGTGTAAATGAGGTTTTAGACAAAGCTGAACTATTTGAATATAAATCATTAATAACTAAAAAGTTGTATTGCCAGTATCATGAATTATCAAAATTAGAATATCTTTTGAACTCTTTGAATATTGATATAAAAGATAAAGATTTTACTGATAGTATTGTTGTTTATATATCCTTAAGTAAAGAGGAGTGGAACAGTTTAGTTACACAGCTTCCAAGAACAATAAAATACGAATAAATAACAATTTGTTTTAAGAAAAAAACAATATAATTATATAAATTTCAAAAAAGGTTACATATAGTGAAAAAAGCATTTTCTTTAATGGAGTTAATGGTAGTAATTATAATTTTAGGATTACTAGCTGCTTTTGTACTACCAAATCTTACAGGTAAAAGTGACGAAGCAAAAGATAAGATAGTTTGTATTCAAATGAAAAGTATTGCACAAACTTTAAAAATGTATAAACTAGATAATTCTACATATCCTCAAACACAAGAAGGTTTAGGTTTATTAGTTGAAAAGAAATATTTTGAAGATGGTAAACTTCCAAAAGATGCTTGGAATAATGAGTTTATTTACATCTCAAATGAGAGTGGATTTGATTTAGTATCAAAAGGTGCTGATAAAAAAGAGAGCACTGAAGATGATATTTACTACTCAAAGTGTAAATAATAAATGAGTAATATTAGAGTAAAAGCTTTTACTCTAATAGAGCTTACTATTGTAATAGTTATAATTTCCACTACATATTTTTTAGTTTTTTCAACTAATAGTTTTAATTCAAATACTCAAAATAAAAAAATTAGTTTAGAAAACTTGAAAAAAACTCTACTTGATACTTATGAGTTTAATAAAAATTTAGAATTTATTTGTATTGATGATAGTTTTGATTGTTTTGTAAAAATAGATAACACATTAAATGAAACAAAAGTTGTTGAAAAGTTTTTTTCAGTAAAGCCAGAAGTTTATGAATATGATCAAATACAAGTTCAAAAAGAGTTTGATACAGCAAGAATTGATGATATTGATTATGATGTGGTTTTTAAGTTTAAAATAAATAGTGATTATAAAACAAATGAGTTTATCCTAGATACTTTAGAAAACAAAGTTTATGTTTTTAATTCTTTGTATGAAGAAGTTTTTGTTTATGAGTCATTAGGTGATGCATTTGATATGTTTAATAAAAATATAGTTGAGGTTAAAGATGCTTTTTAAATATCAAGGTATTGATTCAGATGGAAATAAAGTAAAAGCTAAACTAGAAGCCTCAAATTTACAAGAAGCTAAAGCTAAATTAAAAGCTAGGAGTATTTTGTATACTTCTTTAGAAGAAGAAAACTTTAACTTCTCAAAAATCTCTCTAAAAAGAAAAAAGAGTTTAGATTTATCAACTCTATCTTATATAAGTAGAGATTTAAGTATTTATCTAAATTCAGGCATTTCTTTAATTTCAGCCATTGAACTTTTGAAACAAAGATATAAAAAACATAAAGTATTAAGTGCTTTTTTTGAATCAATAGGAACTTACTTAGATGAGGGGAAAAACTTTTATGTCGCACTTGATTCTCAAAGTGTAGTAAAGCTTCCAGAGTTTTATAAACAATCAATAAAAATAAGTGAAAATGGTGGACTTTTAGAGTCTGTTCTTTTAGAGTTAGCAACTTTTTTAAAAGAACAAGATAGAGTAAAAAAACAAGCAGGACAAGCTTTGGCTTATCCTTTATTTATTCTATTTATTTCACTTTTTATGGTTGGTTTTATGCTTAGTTTCATAGTTCCAAAAATTACTGATATTTTTACTCAAATAGATCAAGAACTTCCACAAAGTACTAAAATTGTTATTGCTTTAGGGGATTTTTTCTCTAATAATTATAATTATATTCTTTTATCAATAATAGCTGTGGTGTCTTTATTTGTATTTTTGATGAAAAAGTCCACAGCTTTTAAATATGCTTTTGATAAATTAGTTTTAAAATTACCATTTTTCTCAACTATGATTGAGCAAGCAGAGCTTTCAAGGTTCTCATATATGAACTCTATTTTGATAAAATCAGGAGTTCCAATAGTTCAAGCTATAAACTTAAGTGCAAATATCTTAAAAAACAGTGTAATAAAAAAGGTTTTTGTAGATGCTTCTTCAAGTGTTGTCGAAGGTAAGAAACTATCAAGTTTACTTCACTCAAATAAAACTTACAAGATTGATGAAGCTTTTATTCACTCAATAGCTATTGGTGAAGATACAAGTAGGCTATCAGAGATTTTAAATAACTTAGCAAGTTTATATAATGAAGCAAATAAAGATAAAACTACACTATTTTTATCTTTATTAGAACCTGTTTTTATGCTTTTTGTTGGTGTAACTATTGGGTTTATTGTAATTTCAATGTTGCTTCCAATTTTCTCTATGAATTTAGGATAGTTAGGGTAGTTTTGAAAAAATCAATTGTTCTTTTAGTCTCATTACTTTTTATAACTGCTATTTCAACATTGATATTGAAAAACTTAGATGATACAAATGAGTATATAAGTGAGCAAAACTATAAACTAAATCAATCACAACTTTTGATGATGATAAACAATGCAAAAAATGAAGCTTCTAAATTTATAGAAAAGTATCCTGATGATTTAAAGGCTTTAGAAAATATTCCTTTTACATTAAAAGATGTTGAATTACAACTTTCGCTTATTGAGTATGATAAATATGATTTAAATCTATTAAGAGAAAATGATATAGAAAAATATAAGAGTATTCAAGAGTTTTTTTGGGATAACTCTGTAGATGGTTTTGAAAATTTACAATATCTTTTAAAAGGTAGTGAGCCTATCTCAAATAGTAAGCAACTAGATGATATAATAACTACTTTTATTAAGCAAATATACAGTGATGATATTTTAAAAATAAAAGATAGTTTAGGCTTTATAAAAGCCCCAGATGATAGTAAACTATATGAACTAAAAATAAGAGTTAATTATCTAAAACAAATGGCAAAGGCATATTATATTTTAGATAAAGATGGAAAGGTTAAATACTTTGAGCTTAGTTTCAAATAAACATAAAAAACTCTTTTTATGTTTAGATAGCAAATTTGATGTAAAAGAAAGAGTAGATATTATACTTTCACCTGAGTTTTATTGGGTAAGAATTTTTGATATTCCTGTAAAAAATACTACTCAAGCAAGACATGTTCTTCCTACACTTTTTGAGGATATTTTAGAAAATACTTTTGAGTTATCATATCAAGTATTGAAACTTGAAGATGGTAAATATTTATGTTTTGCATATATAAATAAAAAAATATTTGAAGCTATTAAAAGTGCTGGTATTTCAAACTCACAAGTAAACTCAATTTATTTTGCCCAAACAGAGTGTAAAGACTTTCCTCAATTCAAGATTTGCAATAAAGCTTTTTTATATACTAATGAAAATATTTTAGTAAAAGTTCCTTCCTCTATTTTAACAAACGATATTGATTTGGAAAATAGTCTTCAAGATTTAAAACTCTCTTCAAACAAAGTTGATATTAAACTTTATAATAGTTCTTTATCTCAAAAACAGATTTATTCACTGTTGATAGTGATGTTAATTGTTTGTTTTGTAAATATTTTTAAAATCTTTGATTACAAAAGTGAACTCTCTTTATTAGATGATAAAATAGATTCAACTAAAAAAGCAAGTAAACTTCCAAGCTCTATGATTCAAACAAACTCTATACTAGATTCATACAAAGTTACTTTTAAAGAACAAACTAATATCAGAGAAGCAATTTCTTATATCCTAGAAGATAGAAGATTTGTGTTAGATAGTATTGAAATAAATAAGCAAAATTTTGATTTAGATTATAAGAGCGTGTCTATTGATACTCTAAAGGCTTATTTATCAAAAAAATATGAGATTGTATCTATAAGAAAAGTAGGTGATATAGTAAAAGTGAGGATTAAAATATGAATAAAATAAATCCATTATATATTCTTGCTTTAATGTTTACTTTTGTAGTTTTATCGTTTGTACAAGTAGATGAATCAAAAAACAGTTTTATGCAAAAAGCACAAGAATTTGAGAACTTAAAATATAAAGCAAAAGAGTATAAACAGCTAAGTGCTTCTTGGGCAAGTAAAGAAAATAGTATAAAAACAGTAAATCAAATTGTAAATAGTGCTCAGTTTAGAAAACATAAGATTTTAAAAGTTGAGACGCAAAAAAACATAAAAGTAAAAATAGAATCACAAGATGCAAAAGTTTTAAATAGTTTTTTAAATAAGATTTTAAATAAGCAATTAATCATAAATAAAATGGAAGTTCAAAAAGATTATATTGCTTTGGAAATAGGGTATAGATAATGAAAAAGATATTTAAGTTTTTAGTATATTTGTTTTTCTTTGTATTTATATCTTTAGTTTTATTACCAAAACAAGAGCTTTTTTTTGCACTAGAAAAAGAACTTGAAAAACAGAATGTTATTGTTTCAAATGAAGAGTTTAAAAATAAAGCTTTAGGCTTTGATATTAAGTATGTTGATATATATTTAGAAGGTATAAATGCTGCAAATATTCAAAACATATCAATTGATAGTTATCTTGTTTATAATAAAGTAGCCATAAAAAATGTAAGATTATTAGATAGTTTCAAAACAATGTTTCCTACTCCTTTGACAAATATATATTTAACATACTCTATTTTAGATTATGAAAACATTCAAATAAACGCAGATGGTATTTTTGGAAAAGTTGAAGGCTCTTTAAATATATTTGATAGAAAGGCTACTATTTATTTAGATGCTTCAAGTAGTATGAAAAGTTCTTATTCAAATCTTTTAAGACAAATGAGATTAAAAGATGGAAGGTATATTTATGAATACAAGTTTTAATAAATTAGTTCAATTAGCTATACCTTTTATTTATTTAACATTAGTTGTTTATATTGTTATGAGTGTACTAAGTTCTTTATTACCAAAAACAAGTGTAGAGTATGTAGATGAATCAAATACTTATGTGGAATTCAAAAAGTATGATGGTTTTTATAATACTTCAATCCCAAAACAAACAATAGTTAAAAAAACACCTAGTTCAAGTATAAAAAATCTTTCTTCTTATAGTTTAAAAGGTATATACTCTACTGATTCAAATGGTGGTTGGGCAATTATAGAGAATAAAAGAGATAAACAAAGCTATTTTATAGCGCAGTATGAAGAACTTGATGGATATATCTTAACTAAGTTATATAAAAACCATGTAATCTTTGAAAAGCAAGCAAAAGAGTATAAACTTCAAATAGAAAAAAAAGACGAAAATGTAAGCTATGAAGTTTCAAGAAAAACAAATAATATAAATGAAAATATTGTAGTTGACAATGATAGTGTAACAGTTAAAAGAGATTATTTAAACTCATATGTTCAAAATCCTCAAAAGGTTTGGGATAATATTGCTATTAGTGAAATAAAAGAAGGTTCTAAAATAAGTGGTTTTAAAGTAGGACGAGTAAATCAAAACTCAGTATTTGGTAAACTTGGACTTAAACCAGGTGATATAATAAAATCTATAAATAATAAAGTTTTAGACTCATATGCAGATGCATTTGCAGTTTATAATAATATAAATAATACAAAATATTTAAATATTGAAATTCTAAGAAACAATGAGATAATGGAGTTAAACTATGAAATTGATTAAGGTGCTGTTTGTAATTATATTTTTAAGTCTTACGCTTAGTGCAAGTGAAAAGATAAATATAAACTTTAAAGATTTAAAGATTATGGATTTAGTAAAAATTACATCAAAGATTATTGATAAAAATATTTTGCTTACTACTGAAATAAAAGGTAATGTTGATTTTATTTCAAATAAGCCTTTACAAAAAGATGAGTTAGTTAAAATACTGATTTTTGTACTTGAATCAAAAGGTTTTACACTAGTACAAAATGATGAGATTTTAAGAATAGTAAAACTAAATGAGGGTGCTAAGAAAAATGTTCCTGTTTTAAACTCTTCAAAACAAAAAACTCATTATCAAATGGTTACAGAAGTATTTACAGTTCATAATGCAAATGTTGATTATGTAGCTTCAAAAATCAGACACCTTATCTCTCAAAACGCAAAACTTGTTACTAATAAAGAATCAAACTCTTTAGTACTAACTGACTTTATTGATAATATAAAAACAGTAAAAAAAGTAGTATCTATCATGACTTATGGAGCAAAGAAAGATACAAAGATAGTTGAACTTAAAAACATTCAAGCAATTGAAGCTAAGAAAAATCTTGATGCAATCGCAAAATCTAAATTTGATGTAAAAATTGAGACTCAAAAAGTTGATATTATTGCAAATAAAGATGATAACTCATTGATTTTTATAGGTCAAAAACAAAATATTGATTACCTTGCAAAATATGTAAAAAGTGTTGATGCAAATGATTCATTAGTAAAAAGAGTAGTTGAAGTAATACCTTTAAAAAATGTAGAAGCAAAAAATGTAATCAAAATAATTGATGGTGTAATTGGAAAGAAAAAATATATAGACCCAAATGACAAACCCTTATCTTCTATAGATGAAGAATCAAATGCCATAGTTCTAATGGGTCCATCAACAGAAATTGCTTATATAAAAGAGTTATTAAAAGAGCTTGATAAAGAAAAAGCTCAAGTATATGTTCAGGCTAGAATTATTGAACTAAATGATAGTTTAGTAGATGAAGTTGGTATAAAATATGGAATATTAGGTGGAAAATCTGGTAATAATGGTTTAGGAACATTTTCATCATCTTTAAATGGTGGAGAAGCATTAGCTTTTAAACCTGATAGTATTGGACTTAAGATTCCTGATATTACTTCTGGTTTAGCTTTAGGAGCATCTATTAGTTTACTAGATCAAGATGGAGCTTTAGATATTGTTTCTGAACCATCTATTTTAGCTATTAACAATAAAGAAAGTTCTATTTATGTTGGTGAAACTATTTCTGTTAAAACTTCTTCAACTGTTACTGATGGTGGAACAACAAATGAAAACTTTAAAAGAGAAGATGTTGGACTTACTTTAAAAGTAAAACCAAGAATCTCAAATGATAATAAAGTTACATTAGAAATAAATACTATTTTAGAAGATGTAAAAACAACTGAAACAACAAGTGGTAATGCTGATACAACTAAAAAAGAAGTAATTACTAGTGCTATTGTTAAAAATGGTGAGTCTGTAATAATTGGTGGATTAATAGAAGATAAAGAAGAATCAACTGAGAGTAAAGTTCCTGTATTGGGAGATGTACCATTACTTGGTAATTTATTTAAACATAATAAAACAGACTTTAGAAAAAGAAGTTTAGTTATTGTTGTAACTCCTTATATTATTCCTAAATCAAAAGATTTATCATATGTTAGAAATCAGTTAGCTCAATTGAAATTATTAGAAGACAAATATTTAAAAGAGTCATTAATAAGATTAAAAGAAAAGCAAATTGATAAACTTGAAAGAGAAAAAGAGTATCAAAAAAAGTTAGAAGAATTGGAAAATAAATATACTTCTTTAAAAAACAATGAAAATTTAGAACAAAAAGTTGATACTCAAACAGAACATGAAAAAAGAGTAGCAGAGATTTTAGGAAACTAGTATGAATATAAATGAAGTTCACAATTTAAATCTTACTGCTTATGAGATAGATAACTATTCAACTGCTTTAAAAAACTATGTTCTTTTCACTCAAATTGACGATGAAATAGTTATTGCTATTTCAAAAGAGCATATGAGTTTATCTTTAGATTATTTATCTAAGTTAAACTATGAGTATGAAATTGTATTTTTAGATGAAATCTCTTATGAAAAGCTTTATAATAAGTTTTTAGAGATTAAAACTGATAGTGAAATGAGTGCTATTCAACAAGAGCAAGAAGATGCTACTTTAGAGGATGAAGATTTCTCTGTAAGTGACTTTTTAAAAGTTGGAAGTGATATTTTAACTTCTGAAGAATCAGCTCCTATTATCAAGTTTGTAAACTCACTTTTCTATCAAGCAATAAAGAAAAAATCATCAGATATTCATATTGAAATGCATGAGTTTAAAGCTGAGGTTAGATATAGAGTTGATGGTGTTTTAGTTAAGCATATTGAGCTTGATAAGAATATCATGTCTTTAGTAATCTCAAGAATTAAAGTTATTTCAAATCTTGATATTAGTGAAAAAAGAGTTCCCCAAGATGGTAGAACACAAATCAAAATTGCAGGTAAGACTTTAGATATTAGGGTTTCAATTCTTCCAACATTTTATGGTGAAAGAGTTGTTATGAGGATTCTTATGCAAAGTGAAGATATTTTAAGTGTTGAGGAATTAGGTTTCCCTTCATACATCACTAAAGAGCTTGAAAATGTTCTTCAAAACTCATATGGAATGGTTTTAGTAACTGGTCCTACAGGAAGTGGTAAATCAACTACTTTACACTCATTATTACATCAAGTTGTAAGCGATGAAAAAAATATTATTACAGTTGAAGACCCAGTTGAGTATAAATCAAACGAGTTTTCTCAAATACAAGTAAATACAAAAGTAGGGCTTACTTTTGCTTCAGGACTTAGATCTATTTTAAGACAAGACCCAGATATTATTATGGTTGGTGAGATAAGAGATAGTGAGACTGCTTCTATTGCTGTTCAATCAGCTCTTACAGGTCACTTACTTTTCTCAACTCTACACACAAACAGAGCCCCTGCTGCTATTACAAGACTTATAGATATGGGAGTAGAGAAGTTTTTAATCTCTTCTTCATTACTTGCTGTACTTGCTCAAAGATTAGTTAGAAAACTTTGTCCTCATTGTAAAGAAGAGGATAATTCAGAAGGCTCACATAAAGTATTTGGTTTAGATAATAGTACTAAAATTTATAAAGCAAATGGTTGTAAGTCTTGTAACTTTACAGGATATAGTGGAAGAGTTGCAATTGGTGAACTTTTTGTTATTGATGAAGATATAAAAGAGTATTTAAAAGGTGAAGTTGACGATACTACACTTATGAAAAAAGCTATTTCAAATGGTATGATTTCATTAGATAAACAACTAAAACTTATGCTTGAAGCAGGTGATACTTCTGTTGATGAAGCAATTAGAATAGGTATAAAATAAAAAATGAAAAAATCTTTTTCTTTGATGGAAGTAATCGTTGCTGTTATGGTTTTAAGTGTGGTAATGGTAGCGCTTCTTCAAGTAAAAAGTGACAATATCTTTTTGATTAGTAAAGCAGATGAAACAAAAGAGTTTAAAGAGTATTTATCTATGGCTTTTAATCTTGATGAAGTTGAAAGTAGAAATGAAAACATCTTTTTAAGTAGAAAGTTTGATTTTGAAGATGATAAACTAAGAAGAGAATTAAAATCTATCAAAGTAAAAGTAAAAGATGAGCTTATTGATACTAAGTTAATCAAAAATGATTCATATGATTTTAATGTGGTGACATATGAAACTTCATATAGTATTGATAAAAAAGTTCAAAAGAAAATATATAGTTTTAAAATAGAGTTATAATGAAGACAAAAAAAGCATTTACATTACTTGAAGTAGTTATTTCAATAACTCTTTTTATGGTTTTGATTATATTTGTATATAAAACTCTTGACCAAACAAAACACTCAAACAAAATCTTTGAGAAACAAACAACAAGTATAAAAAACTCCAATAGGATTTATAATATTTTTTTAGAAGATATAGGTGAATCTTCTGAACTTTCATCTATTAGTTATGATAGAGATAAAAATGCAAGATTAATCTTTAGCTCAAATAATACTTATCATAATCCTTTTTATACAAATATAGCCTATCTTATTTCATCAAACAATAAGTTAGTTAGAATAGAAAGTAAAGATAAATTTAAATTTGAAAATACAAGTTATGAGTTTTATGAAAATGCATATGTGGATATTTTATTGGAAGATATAGAGTATTTTGATATAAAAAAAGATAAAAAACAGTATGTCTTTGCTATAAAACAAAAAGGTAAAAAAAGAGTTTTATATAGTACATATCTGATGAATTAGGAGCAATTTTGAGATTAGTATTTGTTTGTTTATGTTTAGTTAGTTTTCTTTTTTCCCAAGAAGTAAAAGAAGAGAATAGAGTGGTTAAAACATCAGAATTAGAGCTTTTTTTATTTAAAGTAGGGTTTCAATCTTTACTAAGTGATGTAGATATAACTAAAGATAAAGCAATAGAGAATGAAAAGAGTATAGTAGAACTTAAAAATAGAGTAAAAATCATAATGGATGAAGTTTATAAAGATAAAAGAGTATTAGTTGAGAAAAATGAGAATATCTCTTTAGATAGAACTTCTAAAGATGAACTTTTAAAATTAAAAGAACAACTTGAGTATTTACAAAAAGAAGTTGCTTTATTAAAAGAGATTAAAAATAAAACTATAATCAAAGAAAAAATAGCAAATAATGTTTTTGTAAATACTTCTAATTCAAATGTAAGAGTAAGACCCAATACAGATTCTAAAATAGTTTTTACTTTGAATAAAGGTGAAAAAGTAGATTTAAAAAGTTGTAATAAGTTTGATTGGTGTGAAATAGAAGTAAAAAATAAAAAGGGATTTATTGCTAAGTTTTTGTTGAATCTATGATTCAACAAACTTCATTAAGTTATCCATTACTTCAAGATTAGCCATTGTACTTCTAGGATTTTTAGAGTTTAAAATTCTATTACAATCTGCACAAAGTGTGATAATATTCTCAAGATTATATCCTGCTCCATCTTCTATATCTTTTACAAAGATACTTACTGAATCATTTAATTTTACTGTTTTAGCACATCTATTACATTTGTGATTATCTCTTGCCCAAGCAAGTTCTTTTCTTTGTGGCCAGTCAGCAGGTAGTTTTACATTATGAGCAGATTTCTCATCATATCCTGTCCATAGTCTATCTTTACTAACAGTTCCTTGTGTTTGTTTTTCATATTCATAGTTAAAGTATTGAGCTACTATGTCTTCAACAATTATAGTTTCTCTAACTCTTATGTCTTTTTCATCTGCTGTTTTTTCAACTATTGAATAATTTATTGGAACTTTTGGATGTTCTTGTTTCATATGATTTTTCACAAGATCAAGAAATGGCTCGATATTACCACTTCTATAAGCAAAGGCAAAAACTTTTTCTCTATAGATATAAAGAGGAATGATTGATGCCACTAGAAGTGATGATAATACAATAAACTCTATATCTAAAACCATGTTTTGCCTTTCTTTAGATTAAATAATTTCAGGGTTTACTTGATGTTTTTCAAGTGTTTCTTTTGCTTCTTTGTGATTTCCTGAAGCTAATTTTTGAAGTTCATTAATATGAACTACTGGAATAGCTACTTCTCTTCCACAAATTTTTTCTAACTCTTTTCTATTATAATCAAACATATAGAAATCTTCTTCTGTATCTACGATTAATAAATCTGCACCTGCATCAAATGCTTCTAATAAAATAGTGCAAGCAACAAATAGTGAGATTGTGTTGTTTTTGTTAAAAGTATTTTTAGATAAGTCTAATTTTTGTGATTCTAATTTTACTTTTTTTGCTTTTAAAGAATCTATTAATTTAGTATATTTATCTTGTGTATTTGAAGAGTAATATGCTAAAGTAAACTCATTAAAGTCATGTTTTACTTCATATTCATCTTCAAAGTTACCAAAATCTAAAATTAAAGTCTTGTTTAATCTGAAGTTTTGTTTTTCAATCTCTTCATATAAATCTAATGCTTTTTGGATTTTAACTATTCTTTCTTCATAAGAGTTGTCAAAATCTAAAATTATATTTTTTGAACTATTGTAGAAATCAGCACCAACTTCGTATGCTTTGATAGTTTTTAATATTTCATTTTTAGTTTCATTATCAGCTCTATCCATTATCATTGAAGCTAAAATTAAAATAGAGTCTCCAATATATGATGTGTCAAGATTTAAAGTATTTGAAGCATAGAAGTATGGTTTTAATTCTTGATAGACAGTTTTATCATCTTCAGAAACAAACTCTTTTAAAATTTCTAATCTTTCATTAAAGTCATCATCATTGATTAGTAAATCATCACAAGCTCTTCTAATTGAGATAGGCTCAATTTTGATATCTGTTCCAAATTGTTCTTTTAATCTTTTTAATTCAATCCCTGCTTTTACATAAATACCATTTACAACTAAGTTAAAGTTTTCGCAGTTAACAAAACCTAATTTTTGTTCTTTATTGATATTTCTTAAAATATCAAGAAGTGTAGTTTCTTCTTTTGTTTTTATAAAGTGTTTTGTATAGTATGGTAAATAATCAGAGTCTTTGTCAAATTTAAATAAAGATATTTCTAGTTTCATATTAGTATTGTCACCTTTTTTGTAGTTGAATAAATTTTATGGAATTTTAACTTAAAGAAATGACAAGAGTGTAGTTTTTTCTCTTATCATTTAAAAAGTGTCCTATTCTGTAAACCTTTTTACATCAGCACCGATTGATGTAAGTTTACCTTCTAGGTTTTGGTATCCTCTATCTAAGTGATAGATTCTATGAATATTTGTTTCACCTTTAGCAACTAATGCAGCTAAAACTAAAGCAGATGAAGCTCTTAAATCTGTTGCCATTACATCTGTACCATTTAAAGTATGAGCTTGACCGTTGATAGTTGCTATATTTCCATTTAAGTGAATATCAGCTCCTAATCTTAAAAGTTCACTTACATGCATAAATCTATTTTCAAATAGTCTTTCATCGATTGTACTAGTACCGTTTGCTTGTGTTGCAAGGGCCATAAACTGTGCTTGCATATCAGTAGGGAAACCTGGATATTCACTAGTAATAATATTAACTGGTTTTATTTCATCTGTAGGAAGAATTGTTACGCTATTTTCATCTTGAAGTATTTCAAAATTCATCTCTTCTAATTTTGAGATAATAGCTTCTAAATGTAGAGGAACTACTTTATTTATTTTCAATTTTTTATTTGTAATTGCAGCTGCACACATATAAGTTCCAGCTTCAATTCTATCAGGAATAATATCAAAATCTTTAAACTCTAATAACTCTTTATTTGAACCTTCAACTTCTAATTTTGAAGTTCCTATACCAGTTATTTTAACACCTGCATTAATAAGAACTTCACAAAGTTGCTCTATCTCTGGCTCTTTTGCAGCATTAATGATAGTAGTTTTACCTTCTGCTAATGCAGCAGCCATTAAAATATTCTCAGTTCCACCAACAGTAACTTTATCAAATACAATTTTAGCTCCTTTTAAACCCTCAGGTGCAGTAGCTTGAATATATCCATGTTTGATGTCAATTTGTGCACCCATTTGCTCTAAAGCTTTTAAGTGTAAATCAACTGGTCTTTGACCAATAGCACATCCACCAGGTAGTGAAACTTGACAGTGCCCAAATCTAGCAAGTAAAGGCCCTAAAACTAAAATAGAGGCTCTCATTGTTTTTACAATATCATATGTTGCTGTTGTTTTATCAATTTCATAAGTATTGATTTTAACAAAACCATCTTCTTTTATAAATGTTCCACCAAGCATATCTATTAGTTTTAAAAAAGTATTTATATCAACTACGTTTGGCATATTTCCGATTTTGATTTCATTTTTTGCAAGTATTGTTGCTGCTATTAAAGGAAGTGCAGCATTTTTAGCTCCTGAGATTTCAACTTCTCCAGAAATCTCTTTTTTTCCTACAATTTTTAAGTATTCCATGTCATTCCTACAATTTATATATCTAAACAAAGCTAATATATTATCTAAAAAAGCCTTTAAAAATTAATACTAATAATCTTTTTTTAATATGAGAAGCAATACAATTGCGATTTTAAAAGGTTATATATGGAAAATAGTGTCAAATTAGGCGTTAAATATATGTTATTTGCTGCAATGTTATTTGCATTAATGGGTGCAGCAGCAAAAGAATTAAGTAATTCAATGAGTTCAATAGAAGTAGTATTTTTTAGAAATGTTTTTGGGGTTGTATTAATTTTACTTTCAATTTATAAAAGCCCTCTAAATCAAATCGGTGGAAAAATGTGGCTTCTTATTTTTAGAGGAATGGCAGGTTTTATAGCCTTATTATTCTTCTTTTACAATATTGCCAATATACCTTTAGGTGAAGCAATGACTTTCTCTAAAACGTCAGCAATATTTACAGCAATTTTTGCTTATATATTTGTAAAAGAAAAACTAGGGTTTAGAGGTTGGATTGGTGTATTTGTTGGGTTTATAGGTATTTTATTTATAACAAAGTTTGATGGTTCATCATTAGATAAAACTGATTATTTAGGAATACTTTGTGGAGTTGGAGCAGGACTTGCATATACTTCAATTAGAGAATTAAGAAAATATTATGATAGTCGTGCTATTGTTTTATCTTTTATGACAATTGGAACAATTGGCCCTATGATTCTTTTAATTATAGGAGAGTTTTATACAAATGATAAGTTAGACTTTTTGTTTGCACCATTTGTAATGCCTAAAGGTGACGATTGGTTATTTATTATTTTATTGGGAATTTTTGCAACATTTGCACAAATTTATATGACTAAAGCATACTCTTGTGCAAAGGCGGGTATCATAGGAACCATAGGTTATAGTAATATTGCCTTTTCTATCCTTTTAGGATTGATTTTAGGGGATAGTTTGCCTGACATTTGGATTAGTTTTGGTATACTTCTAATAGTGCTAAGTGGCGTTTTAGTTTCCATGAAAAAGGATTAAAAAATGGATATTTTTTTATTATATTTTGAGATTATTGTACTTGTATTTTTTATTATAATTACAGCTTGGTATGTACATGATAAATATGTACAAAGGGATCATCAACTTTTAGTTAACTATCCAATTATTGGTAGATTAAGATATGTTTTTGAAGAGGCAAGAGAGCCTTTTAGACAATATTTTGGTGATGAAAAGTTTTATGAGTCAAAAGATAAATTAGATTGGGTTTACAAAGCAGCTAATGATGTACCTAATTATGCTTCTTTTTCTCCTTCTCAACCTTTACCAAAACCTAAGTTTATGATTAGACATGCAAATATTGTATTAAATGAAGACGAAGTTGATACAAACTTTGAAGTTACATTTGGTGAAAATAGAAAGTATCCATATACTGCAAAGACAATTATTGCAAGAAGTGCGATGAGTGATGGTTCTATTTCTCCTGAAGGAACAAGAGCTTTTGTTAGAGGTTCTCAAATGGGAGGTTTCCCTATAAACTCAGGTGAGGGTGGTGTTACATCAAACTTTTTTGTTACACATAAATCTTATAAAAAAGAGTATATGAAAATAGTTCATGGTACTTCATTTGCTAAAAAAATAAAAGATGTAGTTCAATTCTTTTTTAATGGTGCAATGGCTGCTGATGTTTATAGAAAGTTAGTTTTTAAAAAAGACCCTGAAGCAGAAACATATGTATTTGATTTAAAATCACAACTTTTCCATAGAGTAGATTGGGATGCACCAATAGAAAACTTCCCAACAGAAGTTCCAAAAGATATGCCTGATATTATTTTACAATTAAGTTCAGGACTTTATGGTGCTAGAGATAAAGATGGAAACTTTGATCCTGATAGATATCAAAAAACTATGAGATTCTGTAAAATGACAGAAATCAAAATAGCTCAAGGTGCAAAACAAACAGGTGGAAAATTAGCAGGACATAAAGTAACTCCTGCAATTGCATATTATAGAAATGTAAGACCATATACTGATGTTTTCTCTCCAAATAGATTTCCTTATGCAAATTCAATTGAAGAGTTATTTGATTTTATAGGTAGATTACAAGAATTATCTGATAAACCTGTTGGAGTTAAGATAGTTATTTCTGATATTGAAAATATCGAACCTTATGCAAAAGAGATTAAAAAAAGAATAGATGCTGGTGATACTAGATATCCTGACTTTATTTCTATTGATGGAGGTTCAGGTGGTAGTGCAACTGCGCCAATTGAAATGATGGAAAGAGTTGGTTTAAATATTAGAGATTCTATTTATTTAGCTAATAAAGTATTAGAAAACTTTGGTATTAGAGATAAAGTTAAACTTGTTGCAAGTGGTAAAATTCTAACTCCTGATGATATTATTGTTATTATGTCGTTAGGTGCTGATTTTATTCAAATTGCTAGAGGGTTTATGATGAGTGCAGGGTGTATTAGAGCTAGATACTGTTCTGGTACAACAGGGCATGATTGTCCAGTTGGTCTTGCAACACAAAATAAACAAAAAAGACAAAAATACTTTGTTTATAAACAAGCTAAAAAAGTTAGAAACTACCATAATAACTTATTAAAAAGTGTAAGAGGTATGCTTGCAATTATGGGACTTAAAAATGTTAACCAATTAAATAAACACAGAATTCTATTCTTAGATAAAGATTCAAGAGTGCATGATAACATTGATAATGTATTCAAAAGAAGACTTGATATAGGAAAAGATTTAGAGGACGAGTACCATGAATCTAGATAAAGTTATTTCAGGATTTTTTATTATCCTTGCAATGACTATTAACTTTGGTTTTTTCTATGGAGATATGTATTCTTTAGAAAGCCATAGTAAATATGAACTTTTTGCTGCGATTATTATTAACCTTATTGCCACAACATTAAAAATTGGTGATAAAACGCAAATGGGTTCAGTATTATTAGCAACTTCATTAGTTGCAGATATTCAGCTAATTGCTGCGGCACTTGTATGGACAATTGCTGCATACGCATATACAATTGATGCTGAAATTATTGCTACTATTGTATCTTTATCGGGTGGAGCATTACTTGCAAATATAGTTTCTGTTACACTTTATGTTGGAGATACTTTAAAGTCAAAAAGATAGATTAGGAAATATTTTTGGAAAATAGCTCACTATTTATCATTCTTCAAAGAATGAGAATACCTTTTTTAGTAATTGTTATAACATATACTATAGCAATTACTGGGCTTATTCTAATTGATGGGGTTGATGAAAATGGTAACCCTTATCATATGAGTATTTTCGATGCTTTTTATTTTGTAACTTATACTGCTACGACTATTGGTTTTGGTGAGACTCCTTATACTTTTACTTATCCTCAAAGAATGTGGGTTACCTTTTCTATTTATTTAACTGTACTTGGTTGGTTTTATGGAATAGGAGCATTAGTTTCTTTACTTCAAGATAAACTTTTTTTACAAGAAATTCAAAAAACTAAGTTCAAAAGACAAATAGGTGATTTAAAAGATAAATTTATAATAATCTTAGGCTATAACCAAATTACAAAAGAGATAATTTATAAAGCAATTGAACAAGGCACAAGAACTGTAGTTATTGAAAAAGATAAAAAAAGAATAAATGAACTTTTATTAGAAAGTTTTACTCCAACAGTTCCTGTTCTAACTTGTGATAGTTACTCAATTAAAGTTTTAGAAGCAGCAGGTATAAAAAAATCAAATTGTAAAGCAATTGTTTCCTTATTTGAAGAAGATAGTATGAATTTAAGAGTGGCATTAACTGCTAGGCTTTTAAACAAACATGTAAAAATAGCAGCAAAATCTACAACCACAAATCAAACAGAAAATTTAAAAGATTTAGATGTTGAAATTATTGCAAATCCTTTTTCTATTATTTCTTCAGAAATAAATATAGCTTTAACAGCACCAAATATTTTCAGATTAGAAAAATGGCTTTATGGACTAGATACCTTAGTAGCAAAACTTCCAGTTTTTCCAAAAGGCAAATATATTATTTGTGGTTATGGAAGACTAGGGCGAAAAATATATGAAAAATTAAATGCAAATAATATTGAACTTGATTTAGTTGAACTTGATATAAACAAAGCTCAAAGCTATTCAGATGAAGAAATATCTCATGTAAACTTTGGAAATGCAGATGATAAGCAAATGCTTTTAAATGTTGGTGTAAAAGAAGCAACAGCAATTATTGCTGCTACAAATGATGATACAACTAACTTATCAATTTTAGCAACGGCTAGAAAGTTAAACCCACAAATTAAGACAATAGTTCGTGAAAATGAGATGGAAGATTTTTCAATTTTTAAAAATGCTAATATTGATCATATTTTTTTACCATCAAAGATTTTAATAAATAAAACTACAAATGCTCTTATTAGACCATTATCAGATAAATTTATAAGATTGATGCTAAAAAAAGATGAGAAATGGGCAAGTGAATTAGTAAAAAAACTTATAACAGTAATAGATGAAGATCCGTTAATATTTGAATTAAGTATTGATGAGCTTGAAGCACCAGAAGTATATAAACATTTAAAAAGTAATGAAACTTTAAATTTAGAGTTTTTATTTAGGTCGTTACATAATAAAGAACAGAGCAATAATGTGGTACCATTATTGCTTAAAAGAAAAGAGGAATATACTCTTTTACCTCAAAATAATTTGGAATTAGAAATAGAAGATAAAATACTAATTGCATGTGATAAATATGCTAAAAGTGATATTGAATATATCTGTCAAAATATTTATGAGTTTCATTATGCCTTAACAGGTAAAGAAAAAGAAACAATTTTTAAAAGGAATTAAATGAAGATTTTAACTGGACCTTGTGTTTTAGAAGATAGAGATACAGTAATGAGAATTGCTGAAAAGCTAAAGCCTTTAAGTGAAGATAAAAGAGTAGAATTTTATTTTAAGGCTTCATTTGATAAAGCAAATAGAACAAGTTTAGACTCATATAGAGGACCAGGACTTGATGAGGGTTTAAAATTATTCCAAGAGATTAAAGACCAGTTTGGATACAAACTAGTAACTGATATTCATGAATCATATCAAGCAGCACCAGCAGGTGAGGTTTTAGATATTTTACAAATCCCTGCATTTTTATGTAGACAAACAGATTTATTAGTAGAAGCTGCAAAAACAAATTGTAAAATCAATATTAAAAAAGGACAGTTTCTAGCAGCAGGAGCTATGAAACATCCAGTTGAAAAAATATTAAAAACTAGAGGTGTTCAAGAAGTTAATTATGAAAACTCAAATGAAAATGGTGTTTGGCTTTGTGAAAGAGGAAACACATTTGGTTATGGGGCATTAGTAGTTGATATGAAAAACTTAATTGCTATGAGAGAGTATGCACCAGTTATTTTTGATGCAACACACTCTGCACAAGTTCCAAGTACAGGTGGAACAACAGGTGGTAACTCAGCTGTAGTACCAAGTCTTGCAAAAGCAGCAGCAGCAGTTGGTGTTGATGGTTTCTTCTTTGAAACACATACTGATCCAAGTGTAGCTTTAAGTGATGGTCCTAATATGGTTCAAGTTGATGAACTGTATAAAGTAATTGAAGATATTTTTGCAATTCAAGAAGTATTAGGTTACAACAAATAAAAGCCATTTTTAGGCTTTAATCAAGTTTTGGATATAATCGCCAAATATTATAGAAAATTCGGAGAAATTTTATGAAAATTATTGAAGGAAAAATGAGATTAAATGGTAACGAAAAAGTTGCTATTATCAATGGAAGATTTAATCACATTATTACAGACAGACTAGTTGAAGGTGCTAAAGACGCATTTGTTAGACATGGTGGAAATGAAGATAACTTAGATTTATTATTAGTTCCTGGTGCATTTGAAATTCCTTTTGCATTAGAAAAAGCTTTAGCTTCTGGTAAATATGATGCAGTATGTTGTGTTGGTGCAGTAATTAGAGGAGCAACTCCTCACTTTGATTATATTTCTGCTGAAGCAACAAAAGGTATTGCAACAGTTGCTTTAAAATACGGAAAACCTGTATCAAATGGAGTTTTAACTACTGATACAATTGAGCAAGCAATCGAAAGAGCTGGTTCAAAAGTTGGAAATAAAGGTGCAGAAGCAATGACTACAATCATTGAAATGTTAGACCTTTACGCTGAAATGGAGAAATAATTTGGCTACTAGAACACAAGTAAGAGAGTCAGTTATTGGTTTACTTTATGCTTATGATTTAGGTAATGAGGGTATTGCTAAATTTGTTGATGATATTTTAGAAGATAAAAAAATCAGAAATAAGCAAAAAGAATTTGCATTAAAACTTTTCAATGGGACAGTTGAAAATATTGAAAAAATTGATGAAGAGATTATAGGTCATTTAAAACAAGGTGGTTTATCTGATATTGGTTCAGTTGAAAAATCTATTTTAAGACTTGCAATTTTTGAAATTTTTGATGGTTTAGATAAGGCTATTGTAATTAATGAAGCAATTGAATTATCAAAGAAACTTGCAAGTGATGGTGCACCTAAGTTTATCAATGGACTTTTAGATAAAGTAAAAAAGGCTTAGTTTATGAGTAATGCTATGAAACTTTGTGTATCTTTGGATTTACCAACGGCAAAAGAAAACTTAGAAATCGTAAAAGAAATCAAAGATTTTGATGTATGGTTAAAAGTAGGTTTTAGATCGTATATAAGAGACGGGAAAGAGTTTTTAGAGGAATTAAAAGCTATAAATCCTAATTTTAAAATATTTTTAGATTTAAAACTTTATGACATTCCAAATACTATGGCTGATGCAGCTGAAGAAATAGCTAAATTTGGTTTAGTAGATATGTTTAATGTTCATGCAAGTGCAGGAACTAAAGCTATGAGTACAGTAATGCAAAGAATTAAAGATATTCCAAATAAGCCTTTAGTTTTAGCAGTAACTGCCCTTACTTCTTTTGATAATGAGTCATTTAAAGAAGTATATAATGAAGATATTGAAACAAAAGCTACTAAGATGGCAAAAGATACACATAACTCAGGAATTGATGGGGTAGTGTGTTCTGCTTTTGAAAGTTTAGATATTAAGGCTAATACTTCAGATAGCTTTATTACTTTATGTCCTGGAATCAGACCTTTTGGTGAAGATGCAGGTGATCAGCAAAGAGTTGCAGATATTCCTTTTGCAAAAGAGAATAAAGTAGACTTTATTGTTGTTGGAAGACCTATTTATAAAGCTTCTAATCCTAAAGAGGTAGTAGAAAAAATATTAGCTAATATCTAGTTTTATTTCTTCCACTATTTTTTGCTTCATAGAGCAGTTTATCTGCTCTTTGAATTACACTATCTAAACAATCATTCTCTAAGTCAAACTGGGCACAACCAATACTTATTGATACATTATTTTTAATTTTCTGTATATTTAATCTATGTATTTCTTCTCTAACCTTTTCAGCAAGTAAAAAAGCATTTTCTAGATTAGTATCTATTAAAACTATTAAAAACTCTTCTCCTCCATATCTTGAAACTAAATCAGTTTTTCTTAGTGAGTCTACTAATGTAGAAGAAACAGATTTTAATACTATATCGCCAATTGCATGGCCATAGGTATCATTTATTTGTTTAAAGTTATCAATATCAATTAATAAAAAAGAAATATCATTCTTTTGCCTTTTTGCAAGTTCTAAAAGTCTTAAAGACTCTTTTCTTATGGCTCTTCTATTTAAAAGTAGTGTTAATGCATCTTTATTTGCTAAGTTCTCTATTTTTGTTACAAGTCTAGTAAGATAATAAGACATGTAGACAATTGATAAAATAAATAAAAGAACTAATACTTGAGACATAGACTCTTTAATTATTATTGCATGTTTTAAAGAAGGGTTCTCTTTATAAGCTAAAACAATTTTATCATTAAGTACTTTGCGAATTATTAACTCTTTATTTTTTATATCAAGTTTATCTTTTTTATTAAAATTTGTTGTGGATGAAATAATAGAGTTATTGTGATTGAGTAAATAACTATTTCCACTGAGATAATCTTTTTTAGTAAAAAGATTATCTAAAAAGTCAAGTTTTATATCTATTGATATTACACCAACAAGATTATTATAATCATCTGAAATCGGTAAAGATAGGGTAGTTAATAAATCATTACTAACACCATCAATATATAAATCAGTCAAAACTATATCTTGTGTTGGGTTGTTCTTTTTTATTGCTTCTACCCAAAAATTCTTTTCGTATTGCTCTTCTATAAAATTTGCTGTAGGAGTAAAACTATAAGGAGCAAGAAAGATATATTTTCTATTTGATGTAAAATATATCCATTTTATATCAGGTAGTGTTTCTAAAGCAGTTTTAAAAATATAATCAAGATTAAGTATTTTATTGATTTCTTTTTTATGCTCTTTTGAAATATTATTAATATTATTGCCAATACCATAAAGAGTAGAGTTAAATTTATTGTCAATTAAATATTGAATATTGTATGTATCTTTGATATTTAAAGCTTTAGAATAGTTAGAGCTTAGAATATACTCTTTTGTTCTATTTGAATTAACGGCATTTTTAAAAGTATATAAAATTGTTTTTGATATATAAAAATACTCTTCAAGTATTTTTTTTTGATTATCTAAGTATGTATTAATATTTTTTTTATGGTTGTTTTCTTCTTTTTTATAAATATAAAAGATGCCAACAATAAAAATAATAGTTAATATTAATAGAATATAATAATTTTTATTCAATTTTTTCAACATTTTTTATCCCATGATATTTATTTAATTTTACAATTTTAATCATTTAAATCTAAATAGTGTGACAAAACAGTTACAAACACTTATTAAAACTTATGTTTTGAAAAAAAAACAAAAAAATATTTTTATTGAAGATAATTTAAGTAATATTTAAGTGTATTACTATTATAATTCCCATCCAAATTTGATACATTGTTATCAAAAACGACGGATAGATGGGTGAGTTGGCTGAAACCACATCCCTGCTAAGGATGCGTACTGGCAACGGTACCGAGGGTTCGAATCCCTCTCTGTCCGCCATTAAGTGAGGGTCTATAGCTCAGCTGGTTAGAGCACTCGGCTCATAACCGAGTGGTCGAAGGTTCGAGTCCTTCTAGACCCACCACTTAATGCGGGAGTAGCTCAGTTGGCTAGAGCCTCTGCCTTCCAAGCAGATTGTCGCGAGTTCGAGTCTCGTCTCCCGCTCCACTAATAAATAGAGTTGGTAAAGCTATTTATTTTTTATTAATTTACCATTTGAGCGGGAGTAGCTCAGTTGGCTAGAGCCTCTGCCTTCCAAGCAGATTGTCGCGAGTTCGAGTCTCGTCTCCCGCTCCACTTTTATTTTTATTAACGCGGAATAGAGCAGCTAGGTAGCTCGTCGGGCTCATAACCCGAAGGTCACAGGTTCAAATCCTGTTTCCGCAACCAATTTAGCCATAGTGTCAAGGTAGCTCAGCTGGCTAGAGCGCTGGTCTCATAAGCCGGAGGTCGAGAGTTCAAGTCTCTCTCTTGACACCATTTTAAAATGCATGAAAATGCTTTTAACAAACACACTACGGAAGCTGGTGTAGCTCAGTTGGCTAGAGCAGCTGATTTGTAATCAGCAGGTCGGGGGTTCAAGTCCCTTCACCAGCTCCACTTTATTTATAAATTACACAACATTATTTCAGACTCAGAATGGGGTATCGCCAAGCGGTAAGGCCACGGTTTTTGGTATCGTTATTCGGGGGTTCGAATCCCTCTACCCCATCCACCTAATTAAATCTAAATTCATTTTTCACAAATATTATTACGACCATTGTTTTTAACTTGATATAGAGCATCATCTGCATTTTTAATAATATCTTTTATATCTAAACCATCTTTATATACACTAATCCCAAAACTTGCGGTACAGTTGTTTACAGTAGTAAAATTATAGTTTTCTATTTTATCTTTTATTTTTTTTGCTATGATTAAAGTCTCTTCTGAATTTGTTTTAGGACAGATGATTATAAACTCTTCTCCACCCCATCTTCCAAGCATATCTGTTTGCCTAATATTTGATTTTAAGATATGTGAAAACTCCTTAAGAATAATATCTCCTATTTGATGTCCATAGGTATCATTTATTTTTTTAAAGAAATCTATATCCAATAAAATCAAACTAAAAGACTCTTTGTATCTTTTTGCATATTTATATTGTTCTTCTAAAAAACTATCTATTTTTGTTCTATTGTATAGCTTAGTTAACTTATCTGTAATAGATAATTCTTCAAGTTGTTTGTTTAATTTTGTTAGTTCATTTGATTTTCGCTCAGTTATCTCTAGAAGCTTATTTTTTTCTTTTAAAAGAATCTCTATTTTTGATTTATCATTTAATGCATTTTGTTTTAAAAGTTGTTCCAACTCTTTTTCTTGTTCTATCTTTTTAAATTTATAAGATATTAAATAAGATAAAATCAATGCTTCAATTATTATACCTATTCCTATACTACGAGATGAGATATAGTTAAAGTCAGCTATTCCCATGTAAAACATAAGACCATAAAGACTAAATAGTATATAAAAAACATGTGCAGTTAAGAAAATCTTTATAAATTGATTACCTTTTTTATAAATTGTTATACTAATTAATAAAAAGATAATTAATGAATAGTTTAGACTTAAAGATAATAACTCTAAGGCATGATTGAAATTTATGACTGCATAAATTACATTTGATAAAAGTAAAACTATAATACTATTTAAAAAGAGATGTTCTGTTTTATATTTTTCTTTAGTTTCAAAAACTGATTGAATGAATAGAGCTAAGAAAATAGGTGTAAGCATCAAGGCAAAATTAAACCTCATGGCTAACTCTCCATATATATTAAAATAGTGAGATAATGAGCCATACATATATAGTATCCATACAGTAGCACTTAACAGATAGAGAAAGTAGTATAAATACTCTTTATATCTTGTTGATAAGAAGATTAGCAAATTATATAAAGCAAGAGCTATTAATAAGCCAAAAAAGAAAATTCCATCAGCTTTTTCATAAATCAAATATTTTATTGATTCATCTTTTGTTAGTATAGAATAATCATAAAAATGGTAAGCATAAGTTTTTTGATTTATGTATATAAATTTGGTTTCATTTTTTTCTAGATTTATAGAATAAACGCTATTAGCTCCTAAAAGTTCTGATTTCTCTTTTGAGTAACCTGTATGTATTTCTGTTTTTTTTATAAGTTCATTTTTTATATTTGTTTCATAAAATACAATTTCTTTAAATGTAAAAGCTAAGTTTTGATGAATAAATAGTTCAATTGTATTATTTGTGTTATTTGTTAATTTAATCTTTAACCATGTATTTGTAATATCTGTACCTAAGCTATCTTTATTCTTGCCTTTTTTAAATTCAACTTTACTTAGATTTTCAAAGCTGATATTTTCATTGTTATTTATAATATATTCAAGTTCAAAGTCTGTTAACTTTGAAGTTTCCTTATTTATATCTATAGCATTTAAAGTACTTATTTGTATGAATAATAATATTAAAATGAAAAATGGTTTCAATGTTTTGCCTTAAAAATAATTAATATTTGATGTTATTAAATTATAACATTTATTTACAAAATATATTTAAAACAGCTTCTTATATAAAACTATTAATATAACGTCTTTTATAACAATAATATTATTTATATGTAAGATTATTTTATATATAATTACAAAAAAATATCTAAAAAGGGTTAATTAGTGACATACATTTTTAACTTTATTTTATTAACTTTCATAATTATAATATTCTCAGAAAATATTGATAGATATTTTACTTCAGTAGCAAAATATATAGTTGAGAATTTAGTATAATATCTAAAAAATATATTAAGGCTATAAATGATTAAAACTCCTTATTTAAGTGTTGATGGAATTATCAAATTATATGATAACAATAATAATTTTAAAGGTATTGTATTTATCGAGAGATTAAATAAACCTCATGGTATTGCAATACCTGGTGGTTTTGTTGATATCGGTGAAAGTGTTGAATCAGCATTAATTAGAGAAATGAAAGAAGAAACTTCATTAGATGTAGAGATTGAAAGTTTGATTGGTGTATATTCAGACCCCTCAAGAGATCCTAGATTTCATACAGCCTCAATAGCATATGAATGTAAAGCTTATGGAATACCAAAAGCTTGTGATGATGCAAAAGAAGTATTTGTTTATACTTATGATGAAATACCATTTGATAAGCTAGTTTTTGACCATGAAAAGATTATAAAAGATTTTCTTTTGAAAATAAATAAGTAGTTTAACTTTTTTAAAGTTCTAATAGATGAAAGAAATATCTTTCATCTATTCTCTAAGAAACATCCACTTTCTTTTCTAAGATTTTAATTATTTCTTCATGGTTTACAAGTTCTGTAAACTCTTCTTCGGTTTCTATTTTATAAATATAGTCTTCATTTAACTCAATGGCTTTTTCTAAATCTGAAATCGCATTATCATCTTGTCCTAGTACTGCAAATACTTTTGCTCTTTGATAGAAGGCATTTGGATAGTCACTATCTATTTCTAATGCTTGGTTCGTAAGACTTAAAGACCAGTTAGCTTCTCCTAAATCTAAAGTGGCATCTGCTTTATATGTAAGTGCTTCAACTTCATCTGGTCTTATTCTTAGAATTTCATCATAAATCTCTATTTTTCCACTAGGAGTTGTTTCTTGCGAGGCTCTAAGCCATAAAGAGTGAATAGTATTCATAATCTCTATTTCTTGTTCATTTTGTTTAACTTGTTTAGCTCTTTTTGCTAAATCTTTTTCAAAAATGGACATTCTTTCTTCATACTCATAAATAGTTTTTGATGTTTTTTCATCAATCATATTTTTTACTTTTTCATTAATATCTTTTATTGATGACCAACCAATAATAACTAAAATAGAACTGGCTGCAGCAATAATATAAAACATATTATTGATAGTTGAAGTAGCATAGTTAATAACATTTGTTGAAATATCAACCTCTTTTTTAGCTAGTGTTTTATGTAGCTCAATTTTTAAATCCCTATTTTCATCTCTTAACTGTTTTATCTCATTTAAGATATAGTTCTCTACAAAGGGATTGTAAAGAGGCTTTTGTAAAGAGTTCACTTTCTTGGTAATCTCTTCTTTTGAGATAGGTTCAGTTTTTGATTGGGCTAGTAGGGCAGTGCAAATAAGTAGTAATAAAACTGCAATTTTTCTCATGTCTTTCCTTTCTAAAATTATGAATTCATAATCATTATATCTTTTTTAGCAAAAATAGAAATAAATAAAGATTTAGAATAAAATTATTGAAATAGTTGTATAATTCGTAAAAACAAAGGACAATCTTGGCACTATTAAATAACGATAAAGACATTTTACCTTTAAGTAGTATTGCAGAACTTTTAACTGCAAAAGTAAGAACACTTAAAATGTATGAAGATAAAGGTTTACTTCCTAAAAAGACAGATGGTAAAAAACTTTACTCTATTAATGATGTTAAATTGATTGCATTTGTACACTACTTAGCTAGTGCAAAAAAAATTAATGCAAATGGTATAAAATATATCATAGAAATGTTAGAAAATAATATGGATGAGAAAAATAAAGCAGACTTTTTAGACATCGTTGAAGGTAAAATGGAAAAACTTTCAGGTATTGATGTAAAAGATGTAGATGTAATTTAGTTCCAATTTTAAAAAATTGGAACTAATTTATAATCTTGTGTTTGCCAACCAATCAAAGAAATAAATCCATCTGCAATAATATCCATCTCTTCTGGAATAGTATTATTATCTACATTGAATACTTTTGTAGCAACTGCACAAACTTCCATTCTAACTCCAAGTTTAGCTAATGTTTTAATTGAATCTTGAATTGATTCTAAATGCTCTTCATTTTCCATTTCAAAGGCTTCATCTTGAACAGTACTTAAATATTTAACAGTTTTTCCTATAAATACTAAAACCATCTTAGGTTTTACACCTTGTTTTACTAAACCTTGGTGAGTACCTTCTATAATATCTAAGTAAAAAGCTGTTTTTCTAACATCTGTGAAGTCAATTAAAAAAACACTTTTTGCTTCTTTTATTCCATTTAATGCAACCTTGTCATTTATCTCTTTTGCATTTAATATGTTGAAAGATGCAAGTGAAATAAAAAGTACTAATAATAATTTACTAAATAGTTTCATAAGTCTCCTTTTTAATATTATTATAATTATATATTATACTTTAGAATTAAAACTTTAATAATATAATTAAAATTTATATATAGTTTTAAAAGTATAATAAAGTAACATTTACAAAAGAGTACTTTATACAAAAACACAAATATCTTTGGATATAATCTTTAAAATATAATATAAATTAATATAGGAATAATTATGAGTGATAGACTACATGAAGTAATAGCACAAATAGGTGTATTACATAATGAACTTATAAATAATGAAAAAATAAATGATGCTAATTTAGTATTTGAATATATAGAAGATTATGATAATGATGTTCAAGAACACTATTTAAATTTACTTTTACAATACTATTTTCAAAAAAATCAATTAAGTAATTTAAAAGAACTTCTTTTAGTTGGTGCTAAATTTGATATGAGATTTTCTGATGTACAAGAAGCTTTTTTAAATATTAAAAATAATCAAGAAAATGTAATCGAGTTTATGGAAGAGAGTATTATTTTTATTAAAGATGAAATAAAAGATGAGTTAGAAAAAATGTTTGAGTACTATAATCAAGATATAGATAATCAAGTAAACTTAGAGCAAAGTATTGAAGTGATAAAAAGAAATAGATATATTTGTGCTTATTGCCATAAAAATATTGAAAAAGAAGAGTGTAAGTTTTTCTTAAATGAAGATTTATTAGAGAGTCTTAAAAGAGATTTACCATATCTTTTAAAGTAGTATAGATGCCAACATCTTTTGAGTTTGTAATACCAGAAAATTTTTTATTTATACCTGCGAATTTATCATATATATCATTTTGTATATTTGTAAGTTTTATTATATTTAAAATATTTAGATCAAAAATAGTTTTTCTAATATCAATTGTTTTAACTTTAAGTCTATTTTATAATGACATTTTTTTAAAGTATCTTGTAAAAAACTTTTATAGTTTAACTTCATATAATAGCACTTTTTATAAAAAAGCTGTTAAAAATGAGTATAACCGAATTGAAAGTTTGTCTACTATTAAAGTATATGGCCATGATTTAAAACAATTAGCAAATTTATCTTCAAGTTCAAAACAAAAACTAGTAGATGAACATGAAAGTTATATTGAAAAATTTGTTGATATACCGGCTTTAGAATATAGATTTAATAGATATAAATATAAAAAAGTTAGACTTTTTTTAAATGGCTATGAATATACACAAGAGTCTAAAAATAATGAAATAAAAGCTAAATACTCTATAAAAGTTGAAAAGACAAAAAGTCTTCTTCCTAATATTTATGATGAATATAAATATAGATTTGTAGATAATAAAACAAAAGAGGTTTTAGCGACAGCTTATTATGTGAAGTTTTTAAATAAAAAGGGTTTAAGACATAAACTTTTATATTGGAACGAACAAAGAGATAAGGCTTTTACACCTTTAGATATACAAAACTTTGATGAGATTTACAAAAAAGTATTTATTGAGTAGTATTAAAAAATACTACCCATCTCATCATTTAGATACTCGTCTATTTTATCTTTAAAATCTTTATACTCTACAGAACCCTGTCTGTTGAATATAACTATCTCTTCTCCAAAGTCATCATGGATAAAATGATCTTGATTTATGATTTCATTATATAGTTTCTGAATATCTTCTTCACTCTCATCTTTATTAAATAAAAACCAGTTTGCAGTTGAATCTTCTATTCTTATTAGTCCGTAAGTTTTTTTATCATCAATATAGTCTTGAATAGTGCCATTATCAAATTTTGCACCAACAACTATGTCATTTTCATTTAAAATCATTTCCATTTTTGAACCTTTGTTTTGAACTTAAATCGAATTATAATTAAACTACAATTACTTAAGGCTTTAAGCTGCTTTGTTTTATGAACTATTTGATACAATTGCTAAAATTTAAAAAAGGCTATAAAATTAAAAAATTTAAAAAAGTTCATATTGAAATTACTAATATTTGTAATCTAAAGTGTACATTTTGCCCTCCTAAAATCAAGCCAAATCAAACAATGAGTCTAGAGCATTTTGAAGATATAAATGCACAATTAAAAGAGTATACAAAACAGTTAGCTTATCATGTTGTAGGAGATCCTTTAGTACTATCAAATTTAAATAAATATTTAGATATTAGTTTAAAAAATGATTTAGAAGTTAACATCACAACTACGGCAAATAATTTAAATGAAAAGCATTTTGAATCATTGCTGCATAAAGCTATAAGACAAATAAATTTTTCTATAAACTCTTATAATGCAAATTCTCATAAGAAAAGTTTAGATGAGTATTTAGACCCAATAATTTCTTTTATAAAATATGCCCAAGAACATAATCATGAATATTTTATAAATCTTAGAATTTGGAACTTAGATGAAGAACAAAGTGCAAAACAGTTTAATCAAAAGGTATTTGACAAAATAAATAATAGTTTTAATACTCAAATTCTTTTAGATGAGGTTTATTCAAATAAGCCCAAAAATATAAGAATAGCTAAAAAACTATTTTTTAATTTTGATGAATATTTCAACTGGCCTAGTTTAGAAAATAAGTTTGTTTCAAAACAAGGATTTTGTTATGGTTTAGACTCACATTTTGGAATATTGTCTTCTGGTGATGTAATTCCTTGTTGTTTAGACCAAAATGCTTGTGTAAACTTAGGAAACACTAATGATTCACAAATAAAAGATATATTAAATTCAAAAAGAGTAAAAGATATTCAAAAAGGTTTTAAAGAAGGTAAAGTAGTAGAAGAACTTTGCCAAAAATGTGAATATAGACTTAGATTTGATAAGTAAAACTAAGCTATAATTCAAAAAATTATTAAAGGTTTCATTTGACAGAAATAGATATATTATCAAGAAGTTTAAAAGATTTTTTAACCTCTAAGATGTTAAGAATAGCACTTGTTCCACTTATTATTACAATGATTTTAATTTATTCATTGTTTTTTGCAGCAGCTGATTTTGGAATTACAGCACTTCAAGAGATAGCACAAGCTTCAGAAAATGGTCAAGAAGTAGTTATAGATGAGAATGCACCATTTTATTTCGTGTGGTTAACATATATAATTGTATTTTTATTTAAATACTCTTTTACTTCATGGATTGCAGGATTTTTATTATATACAATTGGTTCGATAGTTGTTTTACAAGCATCAGTTATTTTGACATTAGTTGTAATTGGATTTTTAACACCAATGATTTTAGGAATTGTTCATAAAAGGCATTATAGTCATTTAACTTTACATGGGCATGGTACACTTTTATCTCCATTATGGGTTTTACTTAAAAGTCTATTTATGATGATATTTTTATTTGTAATCTTGATTCCAGTATATTTCGTACCAGTTTTAAATATTTTGGCATTTTCTTTACCTTTGTACTATTTCTTTCATAAACTTTTAAATCATGATGTTGCTTCAACACTTTTAAGTCAAGAAGAGTATAAAAGAATATACAAAAAAGAGGCAAATGCTTTTAGGGGAAGAACATTATTCTTATATTTGGTATCTATGATTCCTTTTATTACTTTATTTACCGCAGTATTTTATATCATTTATTTAGGTCATGCATACTTAATAAAACTAGATAAAATGTATGAGTTTGAAGTACCTGATATGAAAAATGATATAAATAGTGAAAACAAAGAGAAGAAAGAAGATATTAAACTTTTAGAAGACAAGTAAGATTTTCTTACTTATCTTTATGGATTAAGTGAGGCTTGCGCAGCTTCTATAGCTTTTTTTGCGTTTATTTTTCCATAAGCTCTTTTTGTATCAAAACTTCCTACTGAATAGTCTGCATTTGTTCCTCCAACTTTATCTGTAGTTGAAATCAAAATATTTCTTACTTGTGCAAAAGTAAGATTTGGATTTACTGATAACATTAATGCAACTAATCCTGTAGTTGTAGGAGCTGCAAAGCTTGTACCAGATGTTAAAGTATAGTTATCTAGATTTTCATTTGTATATGAAAGTTGAGTATTTTTATTTTCTCCTGCACTTCCACTTTGATCTAGGGATAAAATACCTAAAAGATTAGAACTATTATTAACACCACCTCCACCAGGTGCTATAACATCAATCGTTGAACCATAGTTTGAGTAAGAAGTAACATCATTAAGTATACTAGAAGCACCCACTCCAATAACTGTATCTATCTCTGATAAATCTTCATTCCCAGCTTGGTCTAAATCTGCACCATCATTCCCTGATGAGAATACTACAATAATACCAGCATCTTTAAGTTCTGTAATTTTATCTGACACAGTTTGAGGAATTGAACCTAATCCCCAACTACAATTTATAACTCTTGCACCATTATTCTGAGCATAAGTAAAAGCTTCTATAACATCTGCTTCACTTAAAGTATTATTTTCAAAATCTAAGTTAATAAGTATAAGTTGAGTTTGTGGTGCAACACCAACTTCATCTCCTGCAACTATACCTGCAACTGCAAGACCATGATAGAATGTATCTCCATCACTATCTGCTATATTAGATGAACCATCCATTGCATTATAGACTTTAAATATTTTACTTTTAATATTTGGGTGATTTACTTCAAAGTCTTCATCAATGATAGCTACTTTTATAGCTTGGCCATTTGTTTGCTGTCCTTTTGTAACTGCCCATGCTTCTTCTAAGCTTATATGTGCTTCATCATCTATATTATTGCTTGTTTTATATGTTGTATTAATATTTTTATTTATATGCCAAGCAAATTGAAACATATTATCATCAATAACTGAAGCAACCACATTTTGAATAGATGAAGATGAAGTTCCTCCACCTCCACCACCACAAGCTGTAAGACTAAGTGCTAAAGTAATAGCAATACCATATTTTTTTATGTTAGTTGGGCTCATCTTCTTTGTATCTTTAGTAGTTTATTTGGTGTAGCACTTTTTATATCTTCTTTTTTATAAAGTTCTTGTGCTAAGTTAAAAATATTTTGAGTATCTTCTATTTTTATTAAGAAAAAATTTTTACTGATTTCTTTATAATTTGTGATATTTAAATCACTAAAATCATCTTCACAGTAAGCATCTTTCTGACATTGAACTATAATTTCATTTTTGAACTTTATAGTTTTTCCATCAGTTGTTTCATAACTATGTATTTTTTCAGAATTATTTTGAGAATCTAAACTATAAGATTTTGCTTCTAATGATTTAGTTAGTTCTACTTTTTTATCAAACTCATAATAAAAGTCTTCAGCAAATAATAGTGTTGAAAATAGTGTAAGTGAAACTGAAAGTAAAAACTTTTTCACTATTCTTCTCCTAAAATCAATCTATATCCTGTACCTTGAACATTTTTAAGGCATTTTTCTGGTAGTTTTTTTCTAAAGTTTTTGATAAATAATCTCATTGCATTTTGAGTCATAACAGAATCTTCATCCCAGATTTGGTTTTCCATTTCTTCATATGTAATAATTCTATTTTTAGTTATTAGAAGTTTTAAAAACATATTCTCTTTTTTTGTAAGATTATGTGTCTCTTCTTTATTTGAAATAATAGATTTACTGTAATCAAAATACCACTCTTCATTTAAAGTATAAATTTTATTATCATCATGAGTTTTAAGAAAAGCTTCTAATGCATCCATTAGTTTTTCTTGAGTTATTGGTTTTATTATGTATTTTACCAAATGAAGTTCAGTTGCTTGAAGCATATACTCTAAATCTGTATGGGCTGATGTAATTATAATTCTTGTTTTTGAGTCTGATTCTCTTATTTTTTTTACTAAATCAATTCCAGTTTCACCTGGAGGCATTCTAATGTCAGTAATAATTAAATCAGGTTTGTTTTGTACATATTTTATATATCCATCACTGGCATTTTTTGCTGTAATTGTCTCTTTAAATAGGTGCTCTAATATCTCTTTAATATTATTTCTTATTCCATCTTCATCCTCTATATAAAGTACAGAAAAAGCATTTAACTTAGTTGTTATATTATCTTGCATTGCGATAAAATCCTTATTAGAAATATTATGCTATCATATCATATTTATGGTTACAGGACAAGAAAAATTGAATTTAATAACAGAAAATAATTTATCAAAAATAACAATATACATCTTTATAATAATTATGTCGTCAATGATATTTATGATTTCATATTTTTATGTAAAAAATACATATGATGATTTTGAAAAACAAATGGAAAAGTTTGTGCAGGAGTATTATGAAGACCAAAAAAGAATACTTAAAAAAGAAATTGATACAGTTATTGATGTATTAAATTACAATCTTACAAAAGTTGATACAAATGAAAAAGAGATAAAAGAAGATGCAATAAGACTTTTAAATAATATTTCTTTTCAAGAAAGTAAGAGTAACTACTATTTTGTTTATGATATTTTGGATATAAATGGAGGAGATGGTTTTGCTAGACTTATTGTAAACCCAAATAGACCTGATTTATTAGGTAAATTAATATCAACAAACTATCAAGATGCAAATGGCAAAAAATTTAGAGAAGAGTTTTTAAAAAACATTAGAGTTAAAGGTGAATCTTTCACTCAGTATGCTTATAAAAAGCCAAATACAAATGATGAGATTAGACAAAAGCTTTCATATTTTAAATATTATAAAGATTGGAATTGGGTGATTTCAGTTGGTGTTTACATAGATGATATAGAAAAAGAGATTAAGAAAAAAAGAGAAGCTTTAGAAAAAACTGTACGAAATCAAGTAGGGCAGAATATAGTTTTATTTGTGATGTTTTTATCTATTGCTATCTTAATTTCAATTGCTGTATCTCAAAAAATTGATGAGGTTTTAAAAACTTATCAAAACAAAGTAAAAGCAAAAACAAAAGAGCTTGAAGAATTAAATCAAGATTTAGAAAACAGAGTATCTTACGAAGTTAGTAAAAATAGAGAAAAAGAACAACTTCTAATTCAAAAGTCAAGATTTATCGCTTTAGGTGAGATGATTTCAAATATTGCCCACCAATGGAGGCAGCCTTTATCTGAGTTGTCATCTATTTTGATGTATATAAAATTTAAACATAGTATTGGTGCTTTAGATGATGAAACTATGCAAAAAAAATCAAAAGAGGCTGATAAAGTTCTTGATTTTATGTCCCATACTATTGATGACTTTAGAAACTTCTTTATGCCTAAGAAGGAGAAAGAAGAGTTTTTCTTAAATAAGATGGTTGATTCTGTTATGACTATTGTTTCAAGTGCTTTACGAAATAATAACATCACAGTAACTATAGATGTAGATGAAAAAATAAAACTTTATACTTATCAAAATGAGTATGAACAGGTTTTATTAAATATTCTAAAAAATGCAAAAGATGTTTTAATAGAAAAAAACATACAAAATCCTAAAATCTTTATTTGGGCAAAAGAAGAAGAGTTTGATGTGGTTTTATATATTGAAGATAATGGTGGTGGTGTAATAGTTGAACCAAAAAGTAAAATATTTGAACCATATTTTACAACAAGAGATGATAATGATGGAACGGGAATAGGTCTTTATATGTCAAAGACTATTGTTGAAAAGAATATGAAAGGGAAACTTCTTGTGGAAAACATCAATGATGGAGCAAGATTTTCAATAGTAGTTCCTAAATAGGAAACTACTTTTATAAACTAAAAATATAAAATTGCTGCAACTATCATAAATCCAACACCAACTACAATTAGTTGCATTGATTTTTCTTTTTTTAGTATTGCTTCATCTACTTCAAAAACAGCAACAGATTTTAATGCACCGCTTTCTTCAAATTTTAGAAACTTATAACCTTTTTTTGAAAGTTTAGCTTTTGTTTTTTCAAGTTCTTTTTCTCTTTGTTCTTTTGTAAATCCACCAATTACAATGTTTTTTATTGCCATATATACCTCTTATAAAAAATTGCTTATATTATATCTATATTGAATTAATAAAAAAGTTTTACAATAGCAATATCGTCCAATACTTTATTTACTACTTTGCTATAATAAATATTATGAAAAAAAAAGATGAAGTAATATATGATGCAAAATTTTGGAAACCTAAAATAAATGAAGATATAGTTTTACATAAAGCTTACTTTAATAACTATGGTTTTGATAAGCATGTTCATGAAGATTATACTATAGGTTTAATATACGAAGGAGAAATGGATGCCTTTGTTGATGGAGGAAAGAAAAAGCTAAATAATACCAGTGTAATTACGATTAATCCAGATGAAACACATGCCTGCCAAAGCCAGTATAGTAAGGGGTACAGACATTATTCTTTATATCTTAAACCAAACTTTGTAAAAAAATTTCAAGAAGAAAACTTCTATAATGAAGAGCTTTTTTTCTCATCTGGAATTTTTGAAAATAAATATTTTGCTAATAAACTTACAAGTTTGATAATGCAAAATGAACATAAAATAAACTCAAATATAGATTTTGAATGTGAGTTGATAACTACTTTAAATGACTTATTCCTTGTAAATAGTAAAGCAAAGATGCCTATTATTTTAAGTGAGCATGACAAAATGATAAATAGAGCAAAAGAGTTTATGAACTATAATCTTCACCTTGATTTATCTCTTGATGATATCTCAAATGAGCTTGATATTTCAAAGTATCATTTTTTAAGACTTTTTAAACAAAAAACTTTCCTTTCTCCTCATTCGTATTTAATGCTTAAAAGAATAGAGCGAGCAAAAGAGGCTTTGCAAAAAGGTGAGAGTATTATAAATACTGCATATATATGTGGCTTTAATGATCAAAGCCATTTAAATAGAAGATTTAAATCTTTTGTTGGTTTAACTCCTGGAAATTACAAGAAATTTTTTAATTAGCAATTAGGTACAAGATTTTTGATTATGCTCTTTGCTAAAATCTATTTATGAAAAATGAATTTTTAGATGGATTTATGGCAAATATGCCAATAGGAATAAGTGTTTTCACTTATGGTTCAGTTTTAGGTGTACTTAGTACTCAAAAAGGAGTTGAGCTTTTTGAACTAGTACTTATGAATATTTTTATTTTTGCAGGTTCTTCTCAATTTGTACTAGTTCAAATGTGGGATAACACCGTTGATATAATAGCAATGATTACTGCTGCTTTACTTATAAATCTTAGATATTTTTTAGTTGGGGCTTCACTAAATCCTCTTTTTAAACAAAGTAGTAAAAAAGATAAGTTTAAATACATGCATTTTGCAACTGATGAATCTTGGGCGATAACAATGCAAAGACTAAAAAGTCAAGATATTACTCCTAAGTTTTTATTTGGTGGTGGAGTTTGTATTTTTTTGACATGGTTTATAGGAACAGTTTTGGGATATAATTTAGGGGAGTTTATAAATGACCCTAAAACTTATGGTTTGGATTTTGCTTTTGTTGCTATATTTTTTGCCTTAGCTCTTAGTATGTATAAAGGAAAAGGTGATGTTTTACCTTGGATTATAACTTGTATTGTTGCAGTACTTGCAAGTTTATATATTGAGGGTAACTTTTATATAGTAATAGCTGCTATTGTAGGTTCTTATAGTGCTGTTGTTTTACAAAAAGGAAAATCAAATGAATAGTATAGATTTAAATGCATTAATAATTATATTTTTTGTAGCAATAGGGACTTATACATTAAGAGTATCGGGACTTCTTTTATCTTCTCGGTTTGTAAAAAATGAGGGTGATTTAAAACTTTTTTTAGATTATCTGCCATCAACACTTTTATTGGCCTTGGTTGTTCCATCTATTATAAAAGAGGGAATGATTGGAGTATTAGCAGCCTTTTTGATATTTGTATGTATGTATAAAACAAAAAGTATTTTGCTTTCACTTTTAATAGGTGTGCTAACAGTAGCTTTATATAGAAACTTCTTTTTGTAAAGATGAGGTTAATTTTTATCCTCATCTTTATATTTATCTTCCATTTTTTTAGTTAAAAAAGCTAGCATTAGTACTACAAGTGTAACAATACCAAAACCAATTATTTCAGAAATAAAATCACTCATTAAAATGGTATCACCGTATCTACTACATCACCAGTTACTGAAATAGTATCTCCTACAATATCAGGTGTTACTACATTTACAGCAGCACCAACTATTTTAAAAGGAGCAGCTGCTACAGTACCTACTATACAGCCTTGAAAACTAAATACTACAAATAGAAGAAAAATAGTTTTTAGAATAAGATTTTTCATATAAACCTTTTAGTTTTAATTATTTTTGAAAGTATAGCTAATTCTTTTTAATTTTCTTGATATATCTATAAACAGATGGTTCTGACATTTGAAGTTTATCGGCTACTTCTTGAACAGCACCTCTTATATTAAAAATACCACAGTCATTTAAGGCTTTTATGATTTCAGTTTTTTCTTTAGTGTTCATTCTTTTTGGAAGAACATCAAATTGTTCTATTATTGCATCAATTTTACTTAATGTTATTTCTTGAGGATTTGTATTTAAATTCTCTTTTATATTGTTAAGTGATAAAATTTTATCATCTACATAGTTTGGAAGTAAAGAAGTTATAAAAGATAAAGATTTTTTTACTTCATGGTAATCAGAGTTTAAACATAAAGCTCCAACTATTTCATTTTTATCATCTCTAATAAAATAAGTAGAAGAGTATAAAAGTCTTCCTTCAATAGTCTTAGAGTTATAATTACATATAAACTGTTTATTTCCTTTTGATTCTGTTGCAATAAAATCTAAAACAAGATCAGTTATGGGATCACCTATTTTTCTATTACTTATATGACCATTTATAATATGTACGATTGAATGTTCATAGTTTGTCATATCATGTAGGATTATTTCAGTATTTTCTCCTAATACTTCACCTAAAAAATCTGCAATGGGAATATATTTCTTTATATAAGGATTCAAAATTTACCTTTTAGTGTTTGATTGGTGAATTATAAGAAATATATAAAAAAATGTCAATGTGATAATAAATTGTTATTACATCAATAATAAATTGTAGATTAATTTTGATAAAAGTTATTAGTTTCTTTAAAATATCAATTTTTAGACAGTAAAAGTGACTTTTATATAAGAAAAAAGCAATAACTGTATAAAAAATACAATAAAAATTTATCAATTTGTGATAAAAACTATTTACAACGATAAAATTTTATTATATACTGACTTCAATGAGAAAAAATTATCATAAAGGAATAAAAATGAAAGCAATAAATTCACTAAAAGCACCAAGTGCAATAGGACCTTATTCTCAAGCTGTAGATAAAGATGGTTTTATCTTTGTGTCGGGTCAATTACCAATTGATGAAAATACAGGAGAGTTTGCGGGAGAGCATATAAAAGATCAAGCAAAACAATCTTTAGAAAACATCAAGTTTATTTTAGAAGAAGCTGGTTTAGAAATGAAAGACATTACAAAAACAACTATTCTTTTAAAAAATTTAGAAGATTTTGTAGTTGTAAATGAGATTTATGGAAGCTACTTTAGTGAACCTTTCCCTGCAAGAGCTACATATGAAGTATCAAGACTTCCAAAAGATGCATTAATTGAAATAGAAGCAATAGCAAAAAGATAGTAAAAAATTATGGAGAGATAAAATGAAAAAAGATGTAGTGATTGTAGGTGGTGGTTGTATTGGACTTATGAGTGCTTACTGCTTACAAAAAAGTGGAAGAGAAGTTACAGTAATTGAGAAAAATGATATTACTGATGGAACTTCATTTGGAAATGCAGGACTTTTATCAGCATTTAAAAAAGCACCACTAAGTGCTCCAGGAGTAGTTTTAGATACTTTAAAACTTATGGCAAAAGGTGAATCACCTGCAAGTGTTCATCCAACTTTTGATTTACACTTATATAAATGGCTTTTAAAATTTGCAGCTAGTGCAACTGAGGCTAGATTAAAAAGAACTTTAGCTTTATTTGAAAGATATGGGCAAATAAGTTTAGATATGTATGAATCAATGGTAAAAAATGATGGTATGGACTTTCACTTTTGTAAAGATGGATTACTTATGATTTATACTGAACAAAATACATTTGATGCAAAAGCAGCTCATTGTACTAATCCTGATGCTTATGAGATTCTTTCAAAAGAGAGAACAAAAGAGTATATGCCTATCTTAAATGAAAAAGTAATTGGTTCTATTTTATTAAAAGAAAACGGTCATGTAGATCCAGGTGAATTTATGCATGAGCTTAAAAAATATCTTGAATCAAAGGGTGTAGAGTTTTTATTAAATGAAGAAGTTCAAAGATTAGAGTTTGAAGGTTCAAAGGTAAGTAAAATCAGAACATCAAAAGGCTCTTACGAGGCTGAAACTTTTGTATTATCAACGGGGGCTAATGATACACTTGCAAAGCAAGCAAAAAATAAGTTTATGATGACACCTGCAAAGGGCTATAGCATAACTTTTAAAATGAAAGATGAGCTAAAACCAAAAACATCATCTCTTTTTGCAGATTTATTTATAGCTATGACTCCAAGAAGAAACACAGTTAGAATGACTTCAAAGTTAGAGCTTGGAACTACAAATCCAGAAGTTGTAAGAAAACAAATCGATAGTATTCATAAGAATTTAGGTCTTTATACTAATAAGTTTGAGATGGAAGAACAAGTTGAGTGGACAGGCTTTAGACCACTTACTCCAAATGATATGCCAATTATTGGTTTTGATGAGAGATACAACAATCTAGTTCATGCTACGGGACTTGGATGGTTAGGTATTACTTTTGCACCTGCAATTGGAAAGATAATAGGGGATGTGATTACAAAAGATGGTAAAAATGAGACTAATGAAGATGTGTTGTTATTCTCAGCATTTTATCAAGGGTAATAAGTTTAAGTTTTAAAAGTTATAGGAGAATAAAATGATATTAAAAAATGTATTGCTATATATAGCAGTTTTATCTCTGCCAAGCCTTGGTTTTGCAGAAGAAGTTATAGGTATTGATAAACAAATAGATCAGTTTTTTAGTGATTATTTAGGTTGGTTTGCTAATGCTATCTTTTTTGGTGCTTCAATTGAAGATGGTGTTTCATTTCCTTTAATTGTAGGATGGTTATTTATTGCAGCTATTGTATTTACTATATATTTTGGATTTGTTCAATTTAAAAGATTTAGACTAGCTGTAGATATTGTTTCTGGAAAATATACTAATCCTGATGAAAAGAAATCTGGTGAAGTTTCACACTTTCAAGCCCTTACTTCTGCACTTTCAGGTACAGTAGGACTTGGTAATATCGCTGGTGTTGGTGTTGCTATTGCTATTGGTGGACCTGGGGCTACATTTTGGATGATTTTATGTGGTTTATTTGGTATGGCATCAAAGTTTACAGAGTGTACTTTAGGTGTAAAGTATAGAAATGTAAACCCTGATGGTACTGTATCAGGTGGTCCTATGTATTACCTTTCTAAAGGTTTCAAAGAGGGTGGTTATGCAACTCTTGGTAAGTTCTTTGCTGTAGGTTTTGCTATTATGACAATATTCTCAGCTCTTGGTGCTGGAAACTTATTCCAAGGAAATCAAGCAAATGCGATGATTGTTCAAACATTTGATATTGCTCCTGGATATGGTTGGGTTACTGGTGTTATTTTAGCTGTTTTAATTGCTAGTGTTATTATCGGTGGTATGCCTTCAATTGGTGCAGTTACTTCAAAACTAGTTCCATCAATGGCTTTTCTTTATATAGGAATGGCTCTAATCGTTTTAGCAGCTAACTATGACAAAATTGGTTGGGCTTTAGAGCAAATATTTGTAGGTGCATTTACTGGTGCTGGTGTAGCAGGTGGATTCCTTGGGGCATTGATACAAGGTCTAAAAAGAGCAACTTTCTCAAATGAAGCAGGTGTAGGTTCTGCTGCTATTGCTCACTCAGCAGTAAAAACAAAAGAGCCAGTAACAGAAGGTTTAGTTTCATTATTAGAGCCGTTTATTGATACAGTTGTGATTTGTACAATGACTGCCTTAGTTATTATTATTGCGGGAGTTAATACAGGTGAATTAACAGGTGTTACTTTAACATCAGCTGCATTTACACAAACGTCACCAATTTTTGAATACTTATTAACACTTTGTATTGTTTTATTTGCATTCTCTACGATGATTTCATGGTCTTACTATGGACTAAAAGCATGGACTTATCTGTTTGGAGAGGGTAAGAAAACTGAACTTGTTTATAAAACTATGTTTTGTTTATTTGTAATTGTTGGTACAAGTATTAGCTTTAGTGCAGCAATTGACTTCTCAGATGCTGCTATGTTTGCAATGTCGATTTTTAATATCATTGGTTTATACTACTTAATGCCAGTTGTAAAAAAAGAATTACAGTCATATCTTGCAAGAATTGATTCAGGCGAAATAAAAAAATATAAGTAGAGACAATTAGTACAAGAAAGTTTTGCTTTCTTGTGCTTATGTTACTTTTATGAAGACAATATAAAGTTTTGTGCTTCTTTATATTGTCTTCATAAGAATATCATGTAATAATAAGTACGAAATAGGAGAGAAAATTGGACTTAACAAGAGCAGTATGGGCTGAAATAAACTTAGATAATTTAGCAAATAATATTCGAGAAGTAAGAAGAATTACTAATCCTAAGACTAAAATATCAGCTGTTATAAAAGCAGATGGTTATGGTCATGGAGCAGTTGCTATCGCTCAGACATTGCTTGAAAATGGAGCAGATAGATTTGCTGTTGCTACTTTAAGTGAAGCACTTCAGTTAAGAAAAGAGTTTAAAGAAACTCAAATCATGGTCTTAGGATACACACCTGAACACTTAGCCCAAGAGATAATAGAAAACAACATAATCCAAACAATATATTCACTAGAACAAGCCCAAGAGTTCTCAAAAGTAGCCAAACAACTAAATAAAAATATCGTAGTTCATATAAAAATAGATAGCGGTATGAACCGTCTAGGTATGCTATGTAGTGAAGATACAGTAAACACAGTTTTACAGATAAACAAGCTAGATAACATAGTGATTGAGGGTATTTATACTCACTTCGCAGCAGCAGATGAACTAGATAAAACATATACAAAAACACAAGTAGAAAAGTTCAGTAAAATAGTAGAGCAAATAGAAGAAAAAGGTTTAACTATACCTATCAAACACGTTTCAAATAGTGCTGCTATCATAGATATGCCTGAGTTTAACTTCGATATGGTAAGAGCAGGTATCATGCTATATGGTTTATACCCTTCACAAAGTGTAAATCATAAAAGAGTAAATCTAAAAGAAGTGATGTGTCTAAAAGCAAAAATAGCCCAAGTAAAAGAAATAGAAGCAGGATCAGGCATAAGCTACGGACTTACATATAAATGTGAACACAAAACAAAAATCGCAATCCTACCAATAGGCTATGCAGATGGCTACACAAGAATGCTTTCAAACAAAGCAAAAGTTCTAGTAAAAAACAAAATAGTTCCAGTACTAGGAAACATCTGTATGGATCAATGTATCATAGACGTAACAAACCTTGATGTAAAAATGGGTGATGAGGTAGTACTATACGGAGGAAATAACAAAGATGGAATCTCAATCGATAGTGTAGCAAACCTTCTAAATACAATCAACTACGAAATCGTATGTATGGTAGATAAAAGAGTCCCAAGAGTCTACCTAAAAGATAATACTAAAACAAACTACAAAGACTATGTACTATGTCTTTGTAAAGACTAAGCAATAATAGAATTAAAAAAGCTTATAAGTAAGCTTTTTTAATATCTCTTTTAATATTTCATACTCTTTTTCATCTAAAGTATTAAATAACTCTTTTCTACTTTCAACCATTTCATCTAAGCATTTAAGTGTTATGTCTTCTCCTGCTTTTTCTAAAGATACTAACATACTTCTTTTATCTTGAGGAGAAGGACTTCTTGATATTAAATCTCTTTGTTCTAGCTTTTTTAAAACTTTTGTCATTCCTCCTGATGAAAATACAGTAGCTGAGTATAAATCTGTGGGAGATAGTATTTTACCATTGAAATATAAAGCTGCTAATACATCTATTTCTGAATGACTTAAATCAAATTTCTCTTTTATATAGTGTTCTGTTTCATTAAAAAGATTTCTATAGATTAGAGTCATAGGTAGTGCAATGGCAAATTGCTCATATTTAGGGTCTTGTGCTGTTTCATTAAAAAATTTATCTAAATGTTGTTTTTCCATTTTGAAATATTACCATAAAAAATATTAAAGAAATATATCTTTCTGGAAAGATATATTTAAGGAAACTAATGTTATCTTTCTGGAAAGATAAAATTTAAAGGAGTTTTTTTGAAAAAGTTTTATTTCTTATTTCTAATCCCCATATTTCTTATGGGACAGAATTTAGATGAACTAATTGATTTATCTATTAAAAATAGATTAGTAGACTCATATAAAAATGATTTAGAATCATTAAATAAAGAGTATAAAAGTGTAAGAAGTTCTTACTTGCCAAGTTTAAATCTTAATGCAAATTATTCTAAAGCCAAAAATGAAACAGCAGCAACACCAAATAGTAGTTCTTCTGTTAGTGCTTCACTTGATTATGTATTATATGATGGTGGCAAAAAATATGATAGATACTCAAGTTATGAAATGAGTATAAAATCAAAACAGTTAGATTTGGCATTTATAAAAAATCAATTAGCTTTAGATGTGACTACTCTTTATTATAACTACCTTTCTTTATTAGCAAAAAAAGATGCAAAAAATAAAGAGATAGAACAGTTAAATGCACAACATAAAAGACTAAGTAGATTTTTAGATGCAGGAACAACAACTAAAGATGAACTTCAAAAGATAATATTTAGAGCACAAAGCGCAAATGTAAACCTTCATGAAATAGAATTGCAACTTCAAACTATTATTCATAATTTAGAGTATATAACAGGTCAGAATATTTCTATTGAGGATGGCTCTTCAATCAAACTAGTTGAAAATAACGAAAATAAGAAGAATAGAGCTGATATTGAGTCTTTAGGTTTCCAAGTAAGCTCTTTATATGAAAATGCTCAGGCTGTAAAAAGTGATTATCTTCCTACAATCACATTAAGTAATACATACACTTATTCTGATATGAACTATGATAATAGTGGTTATCAAGTTGCAAATGATGATCAAAATATTCTTTCTTTAAATTTGAAATGGAATCTTTACTCATTTGGTGAAACAAAAGAGAAATATGAATCAAGTTTAAAAAAATATGCAAGTTCAAAAGCTAAATATGAATATGAAAAAAATAAAGCCTTAACAGATTTAAAACTTGCAAATAAAGCTTATAGTATTGCAAAAGTCAAAATAAAATCTGCACAAGCAGGATTAATGGCTGCTAATAGTGCATATGAAGTTATTAAATCAAAGTATCAAAGTGGACTTATCGATAATATCGCTTTTTTAGAGTCTCTTAGTGAGAAATATGAAGCAATTAGTGTTTTAAAAAATGCCTTTTATGATTTAGAAATAAAAAAGGCAAATATTATTTATCATAGTGGAAAAAATATAAAGGAATATATTAAATGAAAAAAAGAGTTTTACCCCTAGTTTTATTAATTGCATTAGGTTTTAATGCATGTACAGATGAAAAACAAACACAACAAACACAAGTTGTAAAGCCAAGACCTGCTCTTCCAGTAAAGGTATTTGAAGTAAAAAATGAGACACCAACAATTTCAAAAAAATATCCAGCTGTAATAAAACCTTTTGAAGAAGTAAATGTAATAGCAAGAGTTTCTGGAACTTTAGAGGAGAAGTTTTTTAAAGAAGGAGCGTTTGTAGAAAAAGGACAACTTTTATATAAGATAGAAGAGGATGTTTATAAAACAAATTTAAATATGGCAAATGCAAGTGTAAAAAAAGCACAAGCAAATTATGATAAATCTCATAAAGATTATTTAAGAGCAAATAAACTTTTAAAAACAAACTCTATTAGTATTCAAAAATATGATGAGTATGTTTACTCATATCAAGATGCAAAAGCTCAACTTGAAAGCAGTAAAGCAAATTTGGCAAAGGCAAAAATTGAATATGATTATGCGACAGTTGAAGCTCCTATTAGTGGAGTAGTAGGAATTAAAAAAAGTGATATAGGAGATTATGTTGGAACTAATTCTTCTAATTCTTTATTAGTAACAATTACGGCTGTTGATCCCGTTCATGTACAGTTTTCCCTTACAAAAGATGATGTTCAAAGCTTTTTAGGTCAAGTGAAAAGTAAGAAAGTAGATGTGACTTTAAATGTATTAAATAAAACTTATAAAGGAGAGATTGATTATATTTCACCTAAGTTAGATGAAAATACAGATACTTTACTTTTAAGAGCAAAATTTGATAACAAAAATTCAGATTTAATAGTAGGTGAGTTCACAAGAGTACAATTAAATAATATTACAGTTAAAGATGTTCATATTATTCCTGAAGAGGCTGTATTAAAAACTGCAAATGGAGATTTTGTATATGTTCTTGAAAATAATATTGCAAAATTAAAACCTGTAAAACTAGGAACATTATTGGATAGTGGAATCGTTGTAAAAAGTGGATTAAAAGTTAGTGATAAAGTTGTAGTTAGTAATATTGCTAAACTAAGACCAGATACAAAAGTACAAGTAATAGGAAAATAATATGTTTTCTTCATTTTTTATAAAGAATCCAGTATTTTCAGCTGTAGTTTCTATCATTATTGTTTTAGTTGGAACAATGTCAATGATAAATCTACCAGTTGAGCAATACCCAAGAGTTATTCCGCCACAGATTATTGTATCTGCTGCTTATCCAGGAGCTAGTGCAGAGACTATTGCAAAAACTGTTGCTGCACCAATTGAAGAGAAAATAAATGGTGCAAATAGTATGATTTATATGAACTCTGTAGCTTCTGATAATGGTACAGTTAGTATCAATGTATTTTTTGAAGTTGGAACTAACCCTAATGATGCAAAAATTGATGTAAATAATAGAGTTCAAACAGCTTTATCAAAGTTACCTGAACAAGTACAAAGACAAGGAGTAAATGTACAAGAAAGGTCTCCTAGTTTATTACAAGTAATTATGTTACATTCACCGTCAAATGCCCATGATATAAAATATTTGTCAAATTATGCTTTAATTAATATTGTAGATGATTTAAAAAGAATAAATGGTGTAGGTGATGCTACAATATTTGGTGCAAAAGATTATTCTATTAGAGTATGGATTGATCCTGCAAAACTTGCTAAACAAAAGCTTACAACTGTTGAGCTTATTGATGCAATAAAAGAGCAAAATGCTCAATATGCAGCAGGTAAATTTGCATCTGAGCCAATAATAAATAAACAAATGTTTACTTATACACTTCAAACACAAGAGAGAATGAGTTCTCCTGAAGAGTTTGGAAATATTATAATTAGAGCAAATGAAGATGGTAGTGCATTAACACTTAAAGATGTAGCAACTATAGAGTTGGGTGCACAAAGTTATAATATGACTACTAAATTAAATAACTCTCCTGCTATTCCTATTGGAATATTTTTACAAAGTGGAGCAAATGCTTTAGAAACAGCACAAGCAGTTGAAAAAGTATTAGAAGATGCAAGCAAAACTTTTCCTGCTGGATTAGAATATAAAATACCTTATGATAGTACAGACTTTGTTGAGATATCTATTAAAGAAGTTGCTAAAACTTTCTTAGAAGCTATTATTTTAGTTATTGCTATTATCTTCTTATTTTTACAAAATTGGAGAGCAACATTAATTCCTGTACTTGCAGTACCTGTATCTATTATTGGTGCTTTTGCTGGTATGTATGCTTTAGGATTTAGTATAAATTTACTTACTTTATTTGGTCTTGTATTAGCAATTGGTATTGTTGTTGATGATGCAATTATTGTTATTGAGAATGTAGAAAGACATATGAGTGAAGGAATGAGTGCTAAAGAGGCTTCTTTTAAAGCAATGAGAGAAGTATCAAGTGCATTAATTGCTATTGTGTTAGTTTTATCTTCTGTATTTATTCCTGTTGCTTTTATGGGTGGATTAAGTGGAGAAATGTATAGACAGTTTGCTATTACAATTGTCGTTTCTATTGCCATATCAGGATTTGTTGCTTTAACTTTAACTCCTTCATTATGTGCAATTATGTTAAAAGATAATCATCAAAAACCAAGAGGTTTCTTTGCTTGGTTTAATAAAATGTTTGATAAAGCTACTGAAAAATACTCTTATTTAGTACAAAAAACTATTAGATACTCTATTTTAAGTATTTTACTTTTTGGTGGTTTGATTTTTGTGTCATACGATATGATGAAAGATCTAAAAACTGGATTAGTTCCTCAAGAAGATCAAGGAACAATTTTCTTATTTAGTTATAACCCACCGGGGTCTTCTTTAAGTAGAACGGAAAATTTAACAAATGAGATAAATCAAATTGTAATGAAAGATGAAAACGTAGAAGATGTTGTTTCTTTAGCAGGATTAGATTTAGTTACATTTGGTCAAAGAACACATGCAGCTGCTACTATTATTAAGCTTAGTGATTGGGATGAAAGACCTGATTTATCGCAGCATGCAAGTGTGATTAATCAAAAGTTTAATAAAGAACTTATGGCAACATCAGATGGATTTACTTTTGGGGTATTACCTCCTCCAATTATGGGTATGAGTATCTCAGGTGGATTTGAGATGTATGTACAAGATAGAAGTGGTGGAAAAGTAGAAGACTTAAGTAAATATGTAAATCAAATAGTTGCAAAAGCAAATCAAAGAAAAGAGCTACAAGGTGTTAGAACTTCTTTGAATCCAAACATTCCTCAATATAGAATTTTAGTTGATACAAAAAAAGCTAAAGCAAAAGGGGTTAGAGTTGATGATATTTACAATACTTTAAGTACTACTTTTGGAAGTTATTATGTAAATGATTTTAACTTATATGGAAGAACATATAAAGTAAATCTTCAAGCAAAAGCAGATTATAGAAAAGGTGAAGAAGACCTTAAGTTTGTATTAGTGAAAGGAAAAGATGGGAAGTTAGTTCCTATTAGTTCTTTAGTAACTGTAAAACCTATTGTTGGTGCAGATATTATAGAGAGGTTTAATCTTTTTCAAGCAGCAAAAGTTTCTGGACAACCTGCACTTGGATATAGTTCAGGTGATGCTTTAAATGCAATAGAAGAAGTTGCAAAAGAAGTTCTTCCTCAAGGATATACAATTAGTTGGGTTGGTACAGCATATCAAGAAAAACAAATCTCAAGTAGTAGTGCTCAGGCATTTATCTTTGGTATTGTTTTATTATTTTTAATATTAGCTGCTCAATATGGAAGATGGTTATTACCTATTTCTGTACTACTTGCTGTACCTTTTGCTATTTTTGGTGCTATTGTAGCTACACATTTAAGAGGTCTTGAAAATGATATTTATTTCCAAGTTGGACTTTTGGTTTTAGCAGGACTTGCTGCTAAAAATGCTATTTTGATTGTAGAGTTTGCTCTTCAAAAACAAAAAGAAGGATTAGGATTAGTAGAAGCAGCAGTAGAAGCTGCTAAGATAAGATTAAGACCTATTATTATGACTTCTTTAGCCTTTACATTAGGTGTTGTTCCTTTAGCTTTAAGTAGTGGAGCAGGAGCAGCAAGTAGACACTCTCTTGGTACAGGAGTAATTGGTGGAATGTTAGCAGCTACTTTCTTAGCTATTATATTTATTCCATTATTTTATATCTTAGTTTCAAAATTAAGTAAGAGTAAAAACTAAAATGGCAAAGTTTTCAAAACATCAAAAAAGAGAATATATAGCCCTTTCTTGCAAGAGTATAATCTTGCAAGAAGGTATAAAAGAGCTTACTATTTCAGCTTTAGCAAAAGAAGCAAATATAGGGAAAGGTACAATTTATGAGTATTTTGAAAATAAAGAAGATATAGTTCTCGAACTAGCAAATATACTTCATAAAAAATATTTATTAGAAGTAAAGAATCTTGCTTCAAAAGCTAATAGTTTTGAAGAAAAAATCAAAATCTTAGCGCTAAGTTCATATGAAGAAAAATATAATGAATACAGAAAAATATTTAAAGAATTAATTGGAGTTTCTTACTATAGTTCAAATTGTGCTTTTATGTTTTTTCAAGATAAATGGTATAAACAAAACTATGAGTTTTTAGAAGAAATAATAAAAGAAGCAATAGAAAATAAAAAAATAAAAGAAGACTCTATAAAATTTATAGATAGTATTTTAAGTTCTCTTATCGGCTATTTTTGTCTATCATTTTCAAAATCAAATATTCAAATAACAATAACTTCAATAGAACAATACTTAGAAAACTTTTTAGAGTTGATAGAAATAAAGAACAATAAGTAATTTTAATAAAAAAGAGAAGACCTAAAAGTTTTTCTTTTAAGTCTTAAATTTTAAAAAGTCTAATCACTCTCCAAAAAGTACATTCTCTTTTTGATGTATGATTTTAGATGTAAAAAAGTTTACAACTAAAATAGTAAGTATTGGTATTAGTAAGAAATAAAGCACTAGTATATCAGCTCTAAAATCCCAATACGACTCAAAAAGCAAACTACTTATAAAGTAAGAACCAATACTTCCAAGTATGATACCTATACTACTTGCACTAACTGCTATAAGACCAAACTCCAATAAAAATGAGTTTTTGATAGTCTTATTTTTTATACCTATCATCTTTAGTCTTAGGATATTATTTTTTTGTAAGTTCATTTGATACTGTATGATGATAAAACTCATAAGAAGCCCAATAGCAACAGAGTAAAAACTCATCTTTTCAGTAATAGCTGTAACATCATCAACCACCGTGGCAAATGACTCAAACAAACTCTTCACATCTATTACAGTAAGACTAGGGAACTTATCTGTTAATGCTAGTAGCATTTTTGAAGCGTCATAGTCACCTGTAGAAATAGTTGCTAGCATAGTTTTTGGAGCGTCATTTATAGCTCCTTCTTGTAGTAGTAAGAAAAAGTTTGGAGTAAACTCTGTCCATTTAACTGACCTTATATTTACTACTTTAGAAACTACTTCAAGTCCTAAGACATCAAATACTACAGTATCTCCTAAGCTTATACCTCTTCTTTTTGCATATCTTTTCTCAACACTTAACTCAATAGGTTTTGAGAAATCAGCTGAGTTATAAACTCCACTAAATTCTCTTCCTTCTAGTATTTGCTCAGTTGTTTTCAAATCACTTCTATATGAAAGGTTTACAGCTGAGTTTCTTGCGTTTTGGCCTTCTTGTGATTGTTCTTTACCATTTATTTTAAGAACCCTTGCTCGAATCATTGGGGCTATATTTTCTAGTTTTGCTCCTAGTTTTTCAACTTCTTTACTTATATCTGATAGTTGCTCTTCTTTTGCATCAACTACAAAAAATCTAGGTCTTTCTTCTACACTTTTTGATAAGACATTTGATAAAGAACTTCCAACTTGCGGTATCAAACTAAAAAATGCAGTACATAAAAGTATGGCACTAAATAGCGTAAGTGAAGTTCTTTTTTGCCTTGTGATGTTTTTTAGAGCCAGTGATAAAGCTAGGTTATCAAGGTGTCCTGAAAAATCAAATCTTTTTAATACAAAAGAACCTATAGCAAAAAGTAGGGCGATGATTACAAGTACACTTAAAGCAAAGAAAAATCCTATATTCCGAGCTGGCGTTACAAAGTGTGAAAGCACAAGTAAAAACACAGTAAAAGGAGTAAAACTTATGATAACTCTTGATAGTTTTCTTTTTTGTCTTTGTACAAGTGGTAGTATCAAAGGAAGCCCAATAGACAAACTTAAAGCAAAAAGCACCACAGCAGACTTCACAAAAAACATATAATCAAGACTAAAATCAAAACTAAAATCAATATACTTTTGAACAAATGGTCCTATGAACTGAGAAGATGCTGTGATAAAAGCAAAAACTAGAACAGTGGCTATTGATATAAGTACAAAAAGATGAGTTAAGTAAGTCATGATAAGGTTTTTTTTACTAACTCCAATATCATTTAGAACTGTAATATCTTTTTCATGTTTTTTCAAAAAGCCTGAGTATAGATATATAAGTCCCACAAGTCCTAAAAAAAATGAAATCAAAGATACAAGTGATAAGAAGTTTGTCAAGAAGCTAAGAACGGCTATTAGTCTATCTCTTCCATCATTTGGAGATAGAACTCTAAGACTTCTATCAAGTTTTGCTTCTATTTGTTCTTCTATCTCTTCAAGTTTATCATTACTTAGGTTTTGCTCAAAAAGATAGTTTAGTTTATATCTAGCAGTAGAGCCAAACTTTAGAAGTTCACTTCTTTCAAGACCTTTAGCACTTAGATATACTTTTGGCATAAAGCCACTAAAACTTATGTTTTTAAGACTATCTTCTTTTATGACTTTTACAATAGTATAGTTTTTACTTCCTATTTTAAGAGTGCTTCCAAGACTAAGTCCTAGTAAATCTAAAACTTCTTGATATACCCAAACTTCATTCTCTTTTGGTAGGGCTTGCTCTTTTGGATAAGTTGAGCTGTCATTGAAAACTAAACCACCATAATATGGAAAACCTTTATTTATTTGCACAAGCTCCATAAGTCTAGCTCTTTTTTCTGAAGCCACCATACTTACTGTTGAGATACCTTCATCAAAACTTTTGATTTGAGGAAGTAGGTTTTTTACTTGTTCTTTTTGTTTATCACTTATTGGAAATCTAGAGTTTACTACTAAATCAGCTCCAAGTAAACTTTTGGCTTTTGTATCAAGTGAAGTATCGATACTTCCTTTAAAAAATTGCAAGTAAGATAGTGAAGCAATAGCCAAACAAAAGTTTAGTATAAAAATAAGACTAAAGGATTTTGACCTTTTAAGGGCTTTTGAAACTAGCTCGGCTACTAACATTTTTCTAAGTTTCCATGATTTAGTGAATAAGTTTCTTCACATCTAGCAGCTACATCTTTTGAGTGAGTTACTAAAATCAAAGTTGTATTGTTTTTTTTGATTAACTCAAAAAGCTTATCCATCACAGCTATTCCTGTTTCTTCATCTAAGTTTCCACTTGGTTCATCTGCTAGAATTATCTTTGGATTATGTATCAAAGCTCTTGCTATTGCTACTCTTTGTTTCTCTCCACCACTTAGTTCTGATGGTAAGTGATCAAGTCTATGTCCTAAGCCTACACTTTGTAGAAGTTCAACTGCTTTTTCTTTTGGATTTTTTATACCACATACTTTTGCAGGAAGCATTACATTTTCTAAGGCATTTAAGTATGAAACAAGATGAAAGTTTTGAAATACAAAGCCTATATTTGAAGCTCTAAAGTCATTTATCTGCTCTTCTTTCATATCTTTGTATGAAACACCATCAAGTAAGATATCACCTGATGTTGGTTTGATAATACCTGAGATTAGTGAAAGCAGGGTTGATTTTCCACTTCCTGATTTTCCCATGATAGCAACTCTTGAAGCTTTTTTCATATGAAAGTTTAAATCCTCATAGATTTTTACTTCTTGTGCGCCTTGAGTGTATGATTTTTTAAGTGATTTGATTTGTAGCATTATAACTCTTCCTTTAAAAACTTGAAAACTTCTTTTGCCATGATTTTATGACCTTTTGGGTTTGGATGTATTCCATCTGCTTGGTTTAGTTCTTGAACTCCTGCCACATCTTTTAGTAAAAATGGCATAAATCTAAGCTGGTATTTCTCTTTGATTTTTAGATACATTTGCTCAAACTCTTTTGAGTAAGCAGGGCCATAGTTAGGCGGGATTAACATACCAGCTAATAGTACTTTTGCATTTGCTTTTTTGGCATGAGTTATAATCTCTTCTAGGTTCTTTTGACTTTGAGTAAGGTTTAAACCTCTAAGTCCATCATTTGCCCCAAGAGCTACAAAAACTATATCAGGCTTTCTTTTTAGGTACCATTTTAGTCTTGATATTGCATCACTTGTAGTTGAGCCAGAAACTCCACCATTTATAACTTTGATATTTTTGTTTAGTTCATTTTTTGCTAGTTCTTGTACTAAGTTTGGATAGGCTTGATTTTTTGATACTCCTAAGCCCTCAGTTAGTGAATCTCCTAAAAACAGGATAGTTTTAGTATTTGAATTTGCTGTTAAAATTTGTAGTGTAATTATACATAGGATAAAAATTATCTTTTTCATGTTGCTATGTTATCAAAAGTTTGTTAACCGAATATAAAGAAGATAAATTAGCTTGGTTTTTATTTACCAAGCTAATTATTTATAAAAATTTATTTATAAATCTCATAAAGGCGTTAGATTTTTTTGCCATAAAAATCAAGAAGATTGGAAGTAAAATAATAATTATAGTAAATGAAACTAACCAGTGTATATCTTTGTATGGTTCAGAGTTTAGAACCTGAACTAAATCGAAGAATGCAAAAATACCTAAAATACCAATAAGTAGTGAGATTGTATCCATAAATGATTGGAATTTACCTTTTGACATCTCTGTTGTTAATTCTATAAAGTCTTTTAGTTTATTATGATTTTCTTCAAACTCTTTAGCTAAATTCCATCCACTCTCAGCTCTAATATTTTTTGATAGTTTAAGAAGATGTTCATTATGCCAAATATTTATATTGTTAAACTCATCATAATTAACTGTAAGCTCTCTTTGTAAGTGAGAACTTCTTTCTAAAAGTTCAGGATAGTCACTCTTTGAAGTTGAGGCTATATCATCTAACATAAGTGATGTTTCACTTCCTATTCTATTTTTTAGATGTTTTAAAAGATTGAAAAATGAAACACAATAGCAGTAGTAAATACTATTTTCATTGTGAGATAAAAAAGTATAGTTCCTATTTAAAAATAGTTTTGTATTTTCATCTAAAGTTTTTTGATTTGATATGTTTAACTTATCCCAGTTGTCGTTGTTTATTAAAAAACTTGTTCCATACATAGAAGGAATATAAAAGTAGTCTTTTTTTATAGAAAAGTATTTATATATTTTTTCAATAGTTTGAATATCTTTATCTTCATATTCATATTTTTTTAACTCTTCAAGTTTTAAAAACTCTTCAATACTCAAATTCTTATTTTCTAATTTTGCTAAAAATAAAAATAGTCCATAGTTTAAAATATCTCGTATATTTAAAGGATTTTCACCATATGAAAATATACTCTCTTTTGGAATCCAGTTATCTCTTATCTTTTCTATTTCATTAAGAGTTAAAGCCTCTTTTGATTTGATGTTTGCAATAACTACTATATTATCAGAAGAATGAACTAATACTTTGTGTTCTAATATGATATTTTTATCAAATAATCTAAGTTCTATTTCTCCTAGTGAGAATGTAAGAAGTCTTTCTCTTTTTACATATCTATTATTATCAAATATTTCATGTAATAGTTTTTTGTCATTAAATTCTTTTAATTTAGAAAAATTCTTTGTGAAAAAACGCCTTGGAAGAGAAAAAGCCCTTGAAGAATAAAACTCATTTGTCATTTTGAACCTTGTGTGTAATATTAACTGTTATAATATCATATGATTATTAAAAATAATAAAATTATTAGTTAAAATCAAAAAGTGATTCTTGTTTTTGTTTGAAAGGCTCTATTAGTTTATAGGCTTCTTTTATATAAAAATCAAAGTCTAAAAACTCATATGAAAAGTCATTTATATTATTGCAAAGTTCTATTTTATAACCTACATTTATTCCTATTACTCTTGGCTCGCTATTATTATTTAGAGGTGGAAGGATTTTTTTTAAAGGAAATCCATTTTTACTTATAAAATATCTTATTGTATTTGGCAGTTTCATATAGGTTTTTTCTAGGGAGTAAACTTTTTCAAGTACTAAGTCAATGTTTTTAGTAGCTTTTGTATTTAGTAAAAAGTCATATTTATTTCTATGATTATGTATAAACTCTTCTATTGAAATACCTTTTAAAAGATGAGCTTCAACAGCTTTTTGTACCACAAGGCATGAATGATTTTGATTCCAAGCAAGTTCATATTTATAAGCACCTATTTTTTTTGCTTCACCCTTTTCTTTTAGGGCTATATAGTTGTTTACATCTCTAATCCATAGTTTTTTATAAATAGTCTCTTCTAACTCTAAACCTGTAAACTCTTGCCAGTTTTTAGAAATGCTCTCGTATAAGGCTTTATCTTTTTTGTCTATTTTAAAAGTAAGACCATCTGTATTTGCTTGTATTAGTGAAACAGAGTCTATACTCATAAGTTTTTCAGCAAGCATACAAAGCATTAGTTGACCGTTTAGAGTGATGCTTAGAGTCATTTTATAGTCATAAAATGGACTAAATTTATTGTTTGTGTCTCCATATGCTGAGTTAAGAGCTAGTTTTAACATCTTGTTTTGAGAAGTTCCTTTTTTATATGAAAATCTCATATCTCTTATTTCTTTGTATATATCTACAAACTCAGCTCCTAGATGTTCTGGATAAAGCCCATTTTGTATTACAATAGATGGATAGTAACTAGCAACATCTACATCTATGATTAAGTATTCATCACTTTGGTCATAAAACTTTCCCTCTACACTTCCATGAAGTCCACCAGTCCCAAAGTAAAAAAAGAAATCTTTATAGTTAAGATGTAAAGAGGAAGCTTCATTCTTGGCATTTAATGTACAAAAAGATGATAGCTCTTCTAAGTCTTCTTTTTTGATATTTGAAAAGACTTTTGACATATCGTTTGTGTACTGTTTTTTTAGGTATTTTAAAAGAGCTTGAAACTCATAACTCTCAAACTTCACATAATCAAATATAATCTCACCAAAATTTAAAAAGTTTCTTACAGTTTGTCTTGGTTTGCCGTTTATATAGCAGATGTTTTTACCAAGTTTTTCTTCAAGATTTCGTATAAAGTATCTTTTACCTATTTTTGTATCACTGTAGTTAAGCATGTACTCATTATATTTTGAACTTAAACTTTCTCTAAACTCTATAGCTTCTAAGGAGTGATTGAAAAAAAGTAGGGTTGCTTCAACATCATGTTTATTATATTTGATAAGATTATCAAATTCATCTATTTTTAGGTTTTCACCAATAGTAAAATTTAAATCTTCAATAGAGTCCATGCACATATTTACTTCTAAAACTTTTAGACTAACTCTTGTTGCTTTATAATCAAAGTTATGTATTTTCATAAGGTCAAGTTGATTGATCTTTATAGAATCTTTGTCTTCTTTATATATGGTGTTGTTTTTTATTAAATCATCAGCAAAAAGAAATGTTTTATAAATAAGCTCTTTTATTTCATACTTTTTAGCATTTTTATAGATGTATTGAAGTACTGCGTAATCAAAGTTTAGGTTATTGTATCCTACTAGTATTTTATCAGTTTTACTTAGCCATTCTAAAGTTTTTAGAAGTTTTGCTAAATCATTTTGTCTTATGCTTAACTCAAAAACTCTAAGCTCTTTTGTTTGAGCATTTTGCATAACACAAGTAAAGATATTTGGGAAGGTTTCCAAGTCATATATGTAGTATTTCATTAAAGTAATTATAGTTTATATGAACTGTGTACTACTTTATAGAATTTAAAGGGCAATAGTATTCTATTATTTAATCATTTATATAATATTATTTTGTGAGGTTAATAAAATGAAAGATAAAACTATTATTGGTAGAAGAGAGATTATCTCTATTTTGGATTTGGATTTATATGATTTGGATGCGAAGGTTGATACTGGAGCTGATTCAAATGCTTTACATTGTGATGATATCTTTATTGATGACGAAAACTTTGTTCATTTTAAATTACTAGATGAGGTACATCCCGCTTATCATGGTAAAACTATGAAAATGCCTTTATATAAACTAAAAAAGGTAAAAAGTTCAAATGGTGTTGTTCAAGAAAGACCATCTATAAAAGTAAAAGTTGCTTTCTTTGGAAAAGAGTATAGTACTGTTATTTCTTTGACAAATAGAGCTGATATGAAGTTTCCTATGTTATTAGGTCGATTATTTTTAAAAAATAGATTTCTTGTAGATGTTTCACAAGATTATTTATCAAAACAGGAGAAGTAATGAGAGTTTATGTATTATCGAGAAATAAAAACCTTTATTCTACAAAAAGATTGGTTGAAGCTGGTGAGCAAAGAGGTTGGGAAATAAAAGTAATTGACTATTTAAAATGTACGATTGAGATTATGAAAGGTGAATTAGTTATTAACTATTTAGGAAAAGTTTTACCAACTCCTGATGCAATTATTCCAAGAATAGGTGCAAGTAGAACTTTCTATGGAACAGCAATGGTTAGACACTTTGAAATGATGGATGTATTTAGTACATCAGGAAATTTAGCAATCGCAAGAAGTAGAGATAAGTTAAGAAGTCTACAAGTTTTATCTAAAAATGACGTTGATATGCCAAAAACAGTTTTTGCATCAAATATGTCAAGCTCAAAAGACGTAATAGCTCTAAGTGGTGGAGCACCTTTAGTTCTTAAGATTTTAGAAGGAACACAAGGTGTTGGAGTTGTTTTAGTTGATAGTGAAAAAGCAGCTAAATCTGTACTTGATGCTTTTTATGGCATGGATGTAAACTTACTTGTTCAAGAGTTTATAGAAGAAGCAGGTGGTGCTGATATCAGAGCTTTTGTTGTAGGTGGTGAAGTTGTTGGAGCCATGAGAAGACAAGGTGCAGAAGGTGACTTTAGGTCAAACCTACACCAAGGTGGAACAGCAGTTGCTCATAAACTTACAAGAAAAGAAAAATCAACTGCCTTAGCTGCTGCAAAAGCTATGGGACTTGGAGTTTGTGGAGTTGATATGATTCCATCAAGTAGAGGTCCTTTAGTTATGGAAGTTAACTCTTCTCCAGGGCTTGAAGGAATTGAAAAATCAACACAAATTGATATAGCTGGTAAGATTATGGACTATATTGAAAAAAATGTAACACCTGTTGAGCCTAATAAGAAAAGAAGAATCAAAAGAGATAAAATCGGTGTTTAAGTTTATTAAGAAATAGATGAATATTATTCATCTGTTTCTTTTTTTGTATACTCTTTTTCGAAAAATGAAGGGCTATATTTAACTGTAAAGATTCTAAAAGCAAATAAAATAGCTATTATTCCTAAAATAGAAAAAACTTTTGTTGCATCAAACTTATCGTTTACAATAAGCATAATATCTCTTATAAAAAATACAATTGTAGAATCTATCATAAGTCTCATTCTAATTCTATTTTCATCACTTAGTAAAAATTCAATAAGCATTCTAACTAATTCTAAAATAATAATAAACTCTAACAAAGCAACAGCTAGTTTACTAAATGAGTTAATAGTGTTAAAATCTTTTACAAGTACAAATAATGTTAAAGCTATAATAAACTTTATTAGTGGAGGCATATTTTTTTCTACAAAAAAATTCTTCAAATCAATCCTTTTTTTTCGGAATTATAATCGAAAAAAAGGATTTTTATTCTTAAAATAATCTTATAATAAAAAATTTATCTTTAGCTGTTTTTTCTTTGTTTGTATCTAGTGATGAAACCTTCAATTAAAGAAGAAAAATCCTCTAAAATCTCTTCATCATCTCTTTGTTCTTGTGTAGTATCTTTAAGTTTTTGCGACTCTAAAGTTATAAGTAATAAACATATAGATTTATTCAAATCAAAATCTTTTTTTAATGAATAATCAATCACACAGTTTGAAACAACTTTTATAAGAGTAAATTTATTAAAACCTTGTTTATGCTTTACTCTGTATTCTGATAAAATATCAAATTTATGCTTTGCATCATCAACAATAATCTCTATAGCTTTTGTATAGTTTTTTGATTCTTTTATTTGTAAAGACTCTTTTAAAGACTCAAGTGTTTCTATATTTGAAAAATTAGAACCTTTGAAGTATTTACTTAGTTTTTTTAAAGAGTTTTGCGTATTTTCTTTAGTTGTTTTTTTATAATAAACTATTCCTAATACTAAAATTAGAAACAAGATAATATATAAAATCTCCATGTAGTGCCTTTTATGTTTAATCAAATATTATCACAAATAAATTTAAATTAAACGCTAAATTATAAATAATATGATAAATTAATTAGTGTTAAGTAAATAATTTAATAAAAGAAAATAAATGGAAGATAAAAAAGTACAAATTGAACAGTTAAAAGAAGCTATTCTAAAAGAAGTGCAAGAGTTTAAAGAAGAAGAAATAAGTGTTCATCCTTATGATATGTCAGAGCAATTACAGAAGTTAAGAAATCTTGATTTTGATACTTATGTCTTAGTTGTAAAAAAAATTCCAAGTACTCTTTTTGCAGAAGTTTTAGCAGAAATGCCTGTATATATTCAAGAAGAAATAAGTGAGTATGTAAGTGTAAAGAAGTTAACAACAATAACTTCAAATATGGATACTGATGATGCTGCAACTTTTATTCAAAATTTAAGTGAAGAAAACGAAGAGGTTGCTCAAACTATTTTAGAAAATCTTGATGAAGATGACAAAGATAATATTGAACAACTTATCTCTTATGAAGAGAATGAGTCTGGATCTTATATGCAAATGGAGCTTTTTAGTGCAAATATTGATGAAGAAATAGGAATTGCAATAAAAAGATTAAAAGAGCTAAAAGAAACAGGTGAACTTGATAATATTTGGCATTGTCATTTAGTAGATAGCAAAGGAAAATATAAAGGTTCTATTGGTTTAGAAGAGTTGATTATTTTTGACCATGATTTAAAGTTTTCAGATATAAATGAAGAGAAACTAAAGCTTTATAGTATTGAACATAAACATGATATAAAAGAGGCAGTTGAGATAGTTACAAACTACAACTTAACAACTCTTCCTGTTGTAGATGAAAGAAATAGACTTATAGGAAGAATCACTTCTGATGATATTTATGATATTATCCAAGAAAGTGCTACTGAACAAATCTATAACATGGCAGGTGTTAATGAAAGTGCAGAGCAAGAAGAGAGTATTTTAGAAATTGGGAAAAGCCGTGCTTTTTGGCTTGGAATAAATCTTCTTACAGCAATCGCTGCTTCCATTGTAATTGGCTTATTTGATACAACTATTCAATCTTTAGTTGCTCTTGCTGTATTGATGCCAATAGTAGCATCTATGGGTGGAAATGCTGGAACACAAACTTTAACAGTAACAGTAAGACAAATGGCTATGGGTGATATTAGCAATGAGGATGCAAAAAAGACTGTTTATAAAGAAGTGGTCATATCTTTAGTAAATGGATTTATTTTTGCTTTTGTTATTGGTTTAATCGCATATTTTTGGTTTAATATTCCATTATTAGGTTTAGTAATTGCAATGTCTATGGTAATAAATCTTTTAAGTGCAGGTTTCTTTGGTGCAGTAATTCCTCTTACTTTAGAAAAGCTAAAAATTGACCCAGCTATTGGAAGTACTGTAATCTTAACTACAGTTACTGATGTGGTAGGTTTCTTTAGCTTTTTAGGACTTGCTACAATTATTTTACTTTAATTTTGAGTATGTTTGATAATTAACTCTTTTAGAACATCTGTTTCTACTGGTTTACTTAAAAAGTCAACAACTCCAAGACTGAAAAACTCTTCCTTATCAGAGCTTAAAGCATTTGCTGTAAAAGCTATGATAGGAGGGTGTTTTTCATTTAGTTTATTTATATTTTCAATAGTTGTTCTTCCATCCATTTCAGGCATTTTATCATCCATGAATATGATGTCAAAATCTTTACTTTTATAATACTCTAATGCTTCTATTCCATTGTTTGCAATAGTAATTTGGGCATTTGAATCTTTTAGAATCTCTACAAATAGCATTTGATTTAGTTCATTATCTTCTGCAAGTAAGATTTTAATCTCTTTATTTATATTTTTATCTGTTTTATCATCTAAAACTTCAATTGATTCACTTTTTTCACTTAAATCAATAGGAAAATAGAAACTAAAAGTACTACCTTGATTTTTGATACTTTTTACTAAAATATCACCATTCATGATGTTTGCAAGAGACCTACTAATAGGTAATCCAAGACCTGTTCCACCATATAGTCTTGTAGTGCTACTATCTTCTTGTGTAAATTTTTCAAAGATTAAATCAAGTTTGTTTTTTTCTATACCTATTCCCTCATCTAAAACATTTATTGTAATTATTGATTTGATTGAATCATAATCAACATTTACTTTTATACATTTATTTTTAGGTGTAAATTTTATTGCATTACTCATAAGGTTTAGAAATATCTGTTTGATTCTAAGACTATCTGCCACAATTGTTTTTGGAATATTCTCATCAATATTTAACTCAAAAAATATACTTTTCTGATTTAGTTGATATGTAAATCCTTCACATATACTTTTTACTTCTTCAATAAAATTAAATTCTATTTTATTAAGCTCTATTTTTCCTGTCTCTATTTTACTAATATCTAAAACATCATGTATTAGTTGAAGTAGAGTTTTTGAACTACTATTTATAATAGATAGTTTTTTCTTTTTTTCTTCGTCTTTTTCATCATCAAGAAGAATCTTATTAAAACCAATGATTGCATTTAGTGGTGTTCTAAGCTCATGGGACATATTTGCTAAAAAGTCTGATTTTGATTGACTAGCTTTATTTGCAAGCTCTTTTTGTTTTAAAAGTTCTTTTTCTTTTTCATCTCTTTCAAGTTCATTTACACTTGCTTTATACATAATAATAATTAAAAGTATAAAGATAATAGCAAGTACTACTATTTGAATAGCAAGCATTGTTAGTTGAATCTCTTTGAATCTTTTTAGTTTTTGAGTTATGTTGTAGTAAAGTTCAAAAGCTCCCTTGAATTCATTGTTTTTCATAAGAGGAATGTAGATTTCAACAACATCTTGTGGAATAATTTTCCCATCTTCTGCTTGCATTCCTTTTTGAACAACTTTATGGTAGATAATCCCTTTTGTAACTATCTCATAAAAGGGTTTACTCATTGATTTTGTATTAATCTCTTTTTTATCAGTTGAGGCTGTAATATAGCCATTTTTATCAAAATATCTAAGTTTATATATGTTGAAGTCTTTTACAACATTGCCAATGTTTTCTAAAAATATTTTTTCATGTACTTTGAAATGTTCTGTTTCAATATGTTTTGCAACTCTTTTTGCGTCATCTTCAATGTTATAATACATTTCTTTTTGAAAATTCTCATTCATAAAGTTAAAAAGTAATGTAGGAATTAAAAGCAATAATAAACAAGTAAAAATAAAGATGTTTCTTAAAAAACTATTTTTGAAAATATTGAAAAAAGCATTATTTAGTCTCATAGTAAAAAACCTAATATAAAAATTATTTATGTATCTTACTAATATTATCTAGTTTATTGTTAAAACTTATTTACAATATTTTACTTATCTAAATTTTTCAAAAAGATTTGTTTTCTCTTTTTGTATCTCAATACCGCTATTTTTAAAGACTTTTTTCTTAAACTTCATATAAAGTTTATATTGAATTATGATAGCTAATACACCTAATATTGAACAAAAAATTAGTATATCTTCAAGTCTTATTTTTAAAAAATCAAATAACATTGCACTTAAACTTCCTAATACAACTGCTATTGAAATCATAAAAGATCTAAGCATTAAATAGTCTTTTAATTCTATTTCTTCATCTTGCATAAAATCAACTGTATGAACCCTTGCAATTTCAAAAGTAACAGCTTGAATAGTAAAGATAGATAAAATTATATATGTAAAGATAATAATATCGTAAGAGACAACCAAATAAGTACTTATTTGAATAATATCAAGTAGTATTGTAAATAGATATATATTATAAATCTTTATATTTTTAAATAAGGGTTGAACGATACCATCAAGTGCTCCTAAAAGCATGAAGAAACTTATCATAAATATAGGAAGATAAGTTCCCTCAAGTTTAGTAATATATGGTATCAAAACCCAGTCTATATAAGTAACTAAAAAAAGTGTCATTGATTGAAGGTATAAGAAATTTGATTTCTTTACTTCAAAAAATAGTTTTTTATAATGTGTTAACATCTTTTTCTCTAATCATTAAAAAAGCATCAATATTATTAGGATAGTAATCTTTGATAGTTTTTTTTATCCTAAAACCATACTTTTCATATAAAGAAATAGCAATACTATTGTTTACTTTTACTTCTAATTGGTAACTTGAATTATCCAACTGTTCAAAAGAAAATAACAATAACTTTTTACTTATTCCTTTACCTTGAAAGCTTTTATCTACACAAATAGAGTAGAGCCTGTAGTAGTTTTTTCTTTTTAGCCATAATATATAAGCACCTATTTTAGAATCTTCTTCATATACAAAAATAGGGTTTCTTTTTACATGGTAATAAAAACTGCTAAGTGAGATTCCAAACTCATCTTTTGAAAAAATAGAGCTTTCTAGATGATGTAAGTTTTTTACATCATCGATTAAAGCTTTTCTTATCATATCTTTTGATAAATAGTATATTTTGGAATCAGCATGTATGGTCTGTATGACATCTTAACTTTTTTAAGATTTTCAAATCCCATATCATCTCCAACATTGATATACTCACTTCCATAAAGTTCTCTTAGGTACTCTGTAAACTCTTTGAAGATAAATTGAGCACAACCTAATATCTCAAAATCTGTTTTTTCTATGATAATACTTGATGTTGTAGCATTGATTTTCTCACCAACAGTAAAACCTTTGATTTCATCATCTATATATAAAACCATTCCAACTACATCAAGCTTGTCATAATCATTTAACAATCTTTTTACTGCAAATCTTTCAAAGTATATTCCATCTAAAAATATCTCAACTTCTTCTTTTGGCATATAAATAGTTCTATCTTTAACCCATTTGTTGAAAAGTGAGATGATTCCATCTTTGTGTTTGTTTATATCAAGAACTTCTAATCTATAGTTTTCATAAACTTTTTTAAATTTGTTTATCTCGTTTCTTTTTGACTTATATGAATCACCTTTTAAATCAATAAGATTCTGCGCTTTGTAGATATAATCAATAAGCTTCTTTTCTATTACAAAGTCTTTTAACATATCAAAAATCAATGTACCTTCTTCTAAATAATCAACAAAACCTTCAAGAAGATTTTCATGTACATACTCGATTTTAGAGTAGTGTTTTGAGCTGTTGTGTGTATTCATAATATCAAAACAAGTAAGCATCGCATCATAAGTTTTCTCTTTTGTTCCAAGGGGAGGTAGAAGCATAGATAGCTCTCCTGAGTTTAGAATAAAAAGACAAAATGTGTCATTTATAATAGTGTAAAAACCTGTAGCTGTTGAAAGCCAGATGTAATTGCCAGCAAAAGTATAATCACTTAAATCTACTTTTAATAGTTCTAAATAGCTATCCATTTGTTCTTTAGCTTTAAGATCAAAGTGATTTAAAGTGTGATTGCCAATTGTCAAAGTTGACATTTTTTTCTCCTAGATTATTTTGCGAATTATACATCAAAAAATTCAAATTGCGTCAAGTTTTTTATGAAATAAAAAAAGAGCTGAAAATAGGTGGTTTAACAGTTATTTAAAGAGTAAAAGTTTGGTAGATATAAGTGTTGAAATATGATTTTTTATTCAAAAATATTAGAAAAATTAAATAAATAATAATTATGTATATATTTATAAAATAGTGTTATAAAAATATATTTTTTAATCTTTTATCAACTAAATAAATAATACTATAACAGTAAAATTATTTTAGTCGAGAATACACTAGATAGTGATAGTTAGCACTAATGCACTAAATCAGCTTCAAAGTTCAGGAAAGATGGTAGGTGTGATTTCCCATGTAGAAGCACTAAAAGAGAGAATTCCATTGCAGATAAAGGTAGAACCTCGAGGTGATGGGACGAGTGTTTTGGATTTATAAATAATATTTAAGGATAAAAATTTGTTAAAAAGTTATGAGTTAATTAAAAAAATAAAAGATAATGTATTATTAGTAAAAAATCTCAAAGATGAACAGTTAATAGTAAAAGTATATCCAAAAAATAGTAATGAATACTCTACAATTTATCTTCATGAGATAAAAGCTTTAGAAAAATTACTTCATCAAAATGTAGTGAAAATTGAAAAATCAGAAGAAGATGAAGATAATTATTATTTACTATTTAAGTTTATTCATGGTGAAACTATTTCTTCTGCATTTAGAAATTTAAATAATGATAGAGAAAAATACAATTTCTTAAAAACTATAAATAAGATATTGGATGCATTAAATTATATTCATTTGAATAATTATACTCATAATGATATAAAGCCAAATAATATAATAGTAAATTATAACAACGAACCTTATATATTAGATTTTGGGACAGCAACTATTTCAAATACTATCACTAAATCAGTAAGTGAATTATCACTATGGTATGCAAGTCCTGAACAGAAGAATAATCTAGATGTAGATTTACGTTCAGATTTTTATTCTTTGGGTGTTACAATAATTGAAACTTTAGTAGAAAAACAATTATTTAATAAATTCATAGAAAAAAAAATATCTATAGAAGAGTTAATAGATAGTATAACTTTTTTTACAGATGGTAAAAATGAAGAATTGAAAAATATTCTAAAACAAATGACATATGAAGATAGAAATCATAGGTTTGACAATGCTAAAGAAATTATCACTCGTATAAACAATATTTTGAGTTTCTTTAATTTTGAAAATGAATATGAGTTAAACCTTAGTGAAACAGTAAAAAAGCAATTAATTGAAGATTATAATAAATCTCCTTGGGATGTATTAGAATTTATAAATGAGAAACTTAATAATGAAATAAAATATGTAGAATATGGTAAAGATCAAGAAGATAGGGATCAAGTAAAAATTTGTACTAAAGATTTAGTATTTTATTGTGGAATTAAAAGTAATGATCACTTTTATGTTTTTAGATATTCTCAAAGAGTACCAGATTCGATTAAACAAAATGGGCATATACTCGAAGATAAATTTATATTATCAGAAGGACATCCTTTATCTAAATATAATTTAACTGATGAATTAATTGATAAGTTAATTAGATTAGATAAAAAAGAAACAAAAGAAAAAGAAGAAAGAAAAGAAAAAAAAGATTTTTTAACAAAAACAGAACAGCAGTTAAAAATTGAAAGAGCAATTTTAGATAAAAAGAATATTTTTTTATATGCATATACAGAAAATATAAAGAAGGCAAAAAAAGAGTTTACAGCCAAGGTCATCAATCAATCTAATATTAAGATTAGAAAAGAACATTTAAAAAGTACAATAGAAGAGAAATTTATACATCAACTATTCAATGATGGTTTTATTGATGATCCGAATAACCAAGATTTAGTTGAATTATTAAATAGTTTGATTGAAAACTTCTTTTTTGAATACAGTAAAAATGATATAGCAAAAAAACTTTCAATTATGCAAAAGAAGAAAAAAGAAGATGTAAAGAAAAAATTGATTTCAAACTATGAAGAAATTGAAACTAACATGAAAAAGTTAAAGTTTAATGCTGAGTTATTGTTTTTTATGTATCCAGAATATTTAATCAAACAAAAAGAAGAGGATGATTTTTTTGAACAAAACGATGATGTGATAGTTGAAGGATTAAATAAAAAAAATAAGTTTAATTCACAATGCTATGTACAAAACATAAGTGTTATAAAAAAAGAAATAAATTTAAAACATGATAAAGAAATATCAAAAATTCCAGATGAAATAAAAATATCTTTTGATTATGCTCGTAGTAGTGGAGTTTTAAATAAGCAAGAGTATTCAATAAAGGATTTAAAAAGTAATAGTACGATTATTGATAACTTACTGGGTAAGATTTCTAATCCAAACTCCCTTGCACCAAAAAGAGAAATTCCTAAAATAGATATAGATTTTCTTGTTAATAAAAGGTTAGATGAGAATCAAAAAGAAGCAGTTGAAAAGGCACTTAGTTTAGAAATGGGTGAATACCTTGTTATTCAAGGACCTCCAGGAACAGGTAAAACTACAGTAATAACAGAAATAATTCAACAAATTTTGAAAAGAAACAAGTTAGCTAAAATTTTGGTTACTTCACAATCTAATCAAGCAGTAGATAACGTATTGGAAAAAATATGTGAAAATGAAAATAAAATTGTCAGATTTGGTAATGATAAAAGTAAATTTTCTGATACAGCACTAAAATATCATGAAGAATCAGTTTTTTATAGTTATTTACAAGAAGTAAAAAAAAGATTGGATAACGATAATACAAACTATTTTTTAAAAGGAGAACAGCTAGACTCTCTTCATAAAAGATGGAGGAATACTATACTTCAAGGTGATGATGAGTTAAAAACACTTTTATTTAAAAAAATAAGAGTAATTTTTGGGACTTTAGTTGGAATAAGTAGTTGGCAAGATTTTAGAAGTATAGAGTTTGATTATATTATTGTTGATGAGGCAGGTAGAGCAACTTTACCTGAGTTGATGATACCACTTAGAAAAGCAAAAAAATTTATTTTAGTAGGAGATCATAACCAATTACCACCAATTGTTGATAATACCGTTTTATCAAAAATGATAGACTACAACAAAAAAGATTTAGAAACAACACTGTTTGAAGAACTATATAAGAAAATAGAGCATAATGATTTTAAACATTTTTTAAAATATAATTATCGTTCACATTCAAGTATTGCTAAATTGTATAGTGAAGTTTTTTATGATGGAAATATTGAAACTAAAGATGATTTAGTTAGAGAGCATCAACTAGACTTTGAAAAGAAAGTTTACTTCTACAGTACTTCAAATATTGAAGGCAGATTTGAAAAACATAAGGGTAATGGAAACATAACTAATAACACAAATAAAAAGGTTATTATAAATATCTTAAAGGAACTTCAATTAAATGCAATTAAATATGATAAATATAAATCTGTGGGAATTATAACACCTTATTTGACTCAGAGAGATAATTTACAATCTTCAATTGGACAAATGAAATCAAAATTTGATAAATTAGATATTGATATTAATTCAGTAGATGCATTTCAAGGAAGTGATAGAGATATAATTATTTATGACATGGTACGAAGCAAATCTAATTCAAAAGTAAATATAGAGTTTATTGCTGATGAAAAGAGGTTAAATGTAGCACTTTCAAGAACAAAAGAGTTATTATTTTTAGTTGGTGATGCAAATTTTATTTATAGTTGTAATTCAAAAGAAGGAAATAATCCATGTAAAAAAATTATTGAATTGATTAGTCAAGATAAAGATTATTATGAAATTAAAGAGGTGACAGATGAATAATATACAAAATACTATAGAATATAAGGAAATACTTACAAGAAAATATTATGAATATTATCATGATGAAAAATATGAGTTGTATGATATTCAAGAATTTTATTATCCTTATTTTAAAATCATATGTAATTGTATTTTTAGAGAAAAAACAAAATTATCAATAATAGAAGAGATTTTTTTAAGTGCTATAAAAGAAGGTATAAATGATTTAAAGGAACTAGAAAGTTTTTTAGCTCTAGATAAAGAAGTCTTTGAAGAATTAGCTGCACGTTTACATATCGATAAACTTTTTGTAGAAACACCTATTTTAACTTTAACAGATGCAGGTATTAAAGTACTGAATGATAGTGGAATACTTACAACTCAAGAAGATGACAGATATGTACTCTTAGATGCTATTTTAGGTACTCCTATTTCTATAGACATAACAGATGAGCGAAAAAAAGACAAATCTAAAAATAAAAACAATTTAAGAGTACAAATACCATATCCTAAAACTGAAACATTGGATAAAAATGTTAATAATAAAGCATTACAGACAGTATTGTTTGAAAGTATAAAAAGTACAAATAATAAAGAGAAAGAAATATATGAAATAAAAGAAATATTAGATACATATAAATTTCATAAAAAATATTATGCACTTTTTTTTAAGAATGAAAATAATCCTAAAAAAATATTAATTTTAAATAATGGTGAACCAAACGATGAGTTAACTAATATAGTTAGTGATTTTGAACAAAAAGGAAAGAATTTATTTGATTTATCAAAACTTGCTAAGGAAGAACATCTAGAACTATCAAAAGATAAAACTATAAAAGAGTATTCTGAAATAGATAACTTAGATAATGGTACTCAATTAAGTACATATGAACATCCTAAGTTTTTTGATTATGCATTTAAATATTCAAAAAAAGAAGTTGTAATAGTTTCCCCTTGGATCAATTGGAATGTAATAAAGGAAAAAAAAGACTACATAGAAGATGCATTAAAAAGAAATGTAAGAATTACGTTTAATTATGGTATGGGAGAAATAAAAGATTTAGATAAAGAATCAAAAGAATTCTTTGATAAAATGAGAGCTAAATATAATAACTTATTGGTATATATTACGCGTAATGTACCTGATCATTCTAAAATATTAATTTGTGATAGGGATTGGATGATTACAACAAGTTTTAACTGGACATCCTTTAAAGGAGATATAAATAGAGCGAAAAGGAAAGAAAAGGGTACATTTTTAAATGATAGAAGTGAGATTTTAAAAAATATTGAAGAATATTCAAGTGAACCTCTCTAAATCCCTCTACACAAAAGGCATCCAATGCCCCAAATCACTTTGGCTTAAAAAATATAAGCCAAGTGTACTAACACCTCCTGACGAGTCTGCACAAGCTATATTTGAAACAGGAAATATAGTAGGCAACTTAGCTTGCACTTTATTTCCTGATGGAAAAGAAGTATCATATACAAAAGATTTTGATGAGATGATATCTACTACAAAAGAGTTTTTAGAAGAGGGCATATCAAATATCTACGAAGCTACATTCAACTTCGATGGAATACTTATCATGGTAGATATACTAAATATCACCGACAACACTATAAATATCTACGAAGTAAAAAGCTCTGCAGAGGTAAAAGATATCTATATACACGATGTATCTATAAAGTATTATGTACTTAAAAATGCCCTTGAACCAATGGGCTATAAAATAAATAGTACAAATGTAGTTCATATAAATAGTGAGTACACAAGAGGTGATGAACTAGATATAAACCAACTTTTCAAAATAGTTGATGTCACTTCGCAAGTTCAAGCTTTGCAAAAAGATATTCCAAATACTTTATCAAAGTTTAGTGAAATTTTGAGTGAGAAGGAACTTGAATTAAATATAGATATATGAAAACATTGTAATAAACACTACGAATGTGATGCAAAAGAGCATATTTTATATGCTGTATTTTTCTAATTTATATATCTATCAATAGCTATGAATCTTATTGAATAGTATTAAGTGTTTTTTGAAAAATGAGATGTCTTATTTAGGTTTATGATTTTTTGATTTTAAAACTGTGCAGTTACTGTGCAGTTTTTTTTGTTCAGTTTTACTTCTCTGAACAAAAAATGAGAAAAATATAATCAAATTATTCCTCTATAGTTTTGCTTGTAAATCCGATTTTATAGGAAAAGATCCCATAAAACCGTGAATTAATAATTTTAGTAGATTTTATCATCCACCATACATTAGATTTGGAAGCCATAAAGCAACCTCTGGGATGTATGTAGTGATTAATAATCCTGCTAAGATTGTCATTGTCCATGGGAATGCCGCAACAATAACATCTTTGATACTCATACCTGTAAGTCCTGAAGTTACGAATAAGTTCAATCCAACAGGTGGGGACACCATTCCAAGCTCCATATTGATTGTAATTACAATACCAAAGTGAATTGGGTCAATTCCAAGTGCAATAGCAACAGGAAGTAATAATGGAACCATAATCATAATAATAGCACTTGGCTCCATAAATGAACCAGCTAAGATTAATAAGATATTTACCATTAATAAGAACATATATTTGTCAACATTTGCTTCAATTAACGCATTTGTGATTCCTTGAGGAATGTTTTCAATTGTTAAGAAGTGAGCAAATAACATAGCATTAGCAATAATAAACATAATCATCGCAGTTGTTTTTGCAGACTCTAAAGCAGTTCCCCAAATTTCTGTGATTTTAATATCTTTGTAGATAAATACAGAAACAATAAATGCCCATACACAAGCAACAGCTGCAGCTTCAGTTGGAGTAAAGATACCACCATAGATACCACCAATAACAATAACAATTGTCATTAATCCCCATGCTGCATCTTTCATTTTAGCAAGTCTTACTCTTAATGGAGCTGGTTCAGTTCTTTCAAAACCAAGTCTTCTAGCACCAATATATGTAACAACCATCATCATTAATCCAAGCATTAAACCTGGAACAACACCTGCCATAAATAGTTTACCGATAGAAACTTCTGCAGTAACACCATAAACGATAAGTACAATTGATGGTGGAATTAAGATACCTAAAGAACCAGCAGTTGCAATAGTACCAACAGCATATCTCTTAGGATAACCAGCTTGCATAATTGCACCAAACATAATAGATCCAATAGCAACAACAGTTGCAGGAGAACTACCAGATACAGCAGCAAAAATAATAGATGCGAAAATAGCAGAGATAGGTAATCCACCAGGTAAGTGACCTACACAAGCTTTTGCAAACTCAATAATTCTAGTTGCAGCAGAACCTTTTGATAGTAAATTACCTGCAAAAATGAACATAGGAATTGCCATTAAAGAGTAATGCTCAACTTTTTCAAACATCATTGCCGAAATCTCAATTGGAGAAATTGGCGTAAATAACATCAATGTTACGAACGTTGCTACACCTAAACAGATTGCAATCGGAGCTCCAAGAACTACAAGGAAGAAAAATATACCGAATAATACACTTACACTCATTATAGCATTCCTCCTGTTTTCTTTTCTACTTCTTTAACCATATCATTTAACTCTTTTACATGTTTGTTTGAATTATCATCATGTTTAACACCTAATTCAGCTAAAACCATTTCAGCTTCACTTTCAGGTACAACTTTATCATGTGGAGTTTTGATAATATGTACAATTTTCTCACCCACTCTATATGCACCAAATGCGAATGAAACTGGTATAACTAAATACACAATCCACATAGGCATATCCCATAAATCAATCGATCTTTCATCAATTTCATGAACTAATAGTAAATATTCGTATCCATAGTATGAAACAGCAACTAAAAAGAAGAATGTTATAATATGTGAAATTAATAACATTGGCTTAGCGATTTTAGTTGGTACTACATCTAATACTACAGTAACTGCAATGTGTGCATCTTTCTTGAAACAATACGCGGCTGCAAAGAATACACTCCATAAAAATAAAAAAACCGTAAGCTCTGTTGCCCATACTAATGATGCGTCAAATACATATCTTGCAACAACATTAGTAAAAGCAATAGCAACACCGGCAGTAATACCGATGGCTGCTATTGATTGATTTATAAAGCCTATAATTTTACTTATAAAACTAAACATTATTAACTACTTAGTGTTAATAGTTTTTTTGATTAAATCTTCACCAATTGTTCTCTCAGAGTAGAATTCTGGGTAAATTTTACTAACTTTATTTCTCCAAGCTTCTCTTTGCTCAGTTGTTAAAGTATGGATTTTTAATTTTCCAGTAGTTTCTGCATACTCTTTGATTTTTTCTAATTGTGAATCATTTAATTCTTGCGCGTATTGTCTTTCTTTTTCAGTTGCTTCTTTCATAGCTTGTTTTACATTTGCTTGTAAATCAGATGGTAATGAATTCCAGAATCTTTTTGACATTACAACTAAGTAACCTAAGTAACCGTGGTTAGAAATAGTTAAGTCAGTTTGTACTTCGTGGAATTTCTTAGTGTAGATATTAGAAATTGTATTTTCTTGACCATCAATAACACCTTGCTGTAACCCTGAGTAAACTTCAGAGAATGGCATCATTTGTGGGTTTGCATCTACTGCATGGAATTGAGCTTCTAATACTTTCGAAGACATAATTCTAAACTTTTGACCTTTTGCATCTTCTGGGTTAATTAAAGCTTTTGTAGAAGATGATAATTGTTTAAATCCATTATCCCAGAAATCTAAAGCAATAATACCTTTAGCTGTAACCATATCTTTTAATGCTTGTCCTACTTCACCATCTTGAACTCTATGTAAGTGGTCGATATCTTTGAAAAGGAATGGTAAATCAAAAATTGCTAAGTTTGGAACAATCTTACCAAATTTAGAAAATGAAGGTGCTGCCATTTGAACAGAGTTTAATCTTAATGCTTTTAATACTGCATTATCTTTATATAATTGAGATGATGGATAAACTTGAACATCAATTTTTCCACCAGATAACTCTTCTAATCTCTTTTCAAAGAAATCTGCTGCTTTACCCTTTGGTGTATTTGGGCTAACTACGTGTGAGAACTTTAAAGTATACTCAGCTGCTAATCCTGAAGTTGCAACCATTGCTGCTGCAATAGTTCCTAGTACTAATTTTTTCATATCATTTCTCCTTAATTAATTTGATATATGAAAATTATAGTAAAAAGTTATGTCACAATTATGTACAATTGTTTAAATTTTAAAACTTATTGTTACTTACTATATAACATTAATTAAATCTCTTAAGTTTTATATAAGTATTACAAAATGTAATACTAAAAGTAGTGTTTCTAAAGTCACAAAATAGTTTCATAAAAGTTTCATAAAGTTGCTAGAGCTACCATCATAGCATGAATAGAAAAAATCATATATTTTTTAAGTGAAAATTAAAGGCAAATTTTTTTTAACCATTTTTTAAACAATATAAAGGTATTATATCCCACTTTTCTTAAGGAATATAAAAGATTAAAATAAAGGAAAATGATGGGTTGTAATTTAGACTTACTAACTTCTTTTAAAGACAACTGTGGTTTTGGTCTTGTTGCAGATATGAAGAACAGACCAAGTCATAAGAATTTAGAAGATGCGATAACTTCACTAGAAAGAATGATGCACAGAGGTGCAGTGGCAGCCGATGGTAAAACTGGAGATGGTTCAGGTTTACTTTTATCTATGCCAGATGAATTTATGAGAAAGATAGCTGCGCAAAATGATGTTGCGTTACCTGAAAAGTATGCAGTAGCTATGATTTTTACAAAAGATTTACAAGACATAGATACTTTTAAAGAGTACTGTGATACAAATGATTTAAAAGTTGTTTTAACTAGAGATGTACCAGTTGATACTGATGCTTTAGGACAACAAGCTTTAGAAACATTACCACATATTATTCAAGTATTTGTAACTCCAAATACTTTAATGTCATCAAAGAGATTTGATGCAATGTTATACATGACAAGAAAAGAGTGTGAGCACAAACTAATAGATAAGAAAGATTTTTATATTCCTACATTCTCATCTACAGTAATTGCGTATAAAGGGCTTGTAATGCCTACGCATATTAAACACTTCTATGTTGATTTAAGAGATGAAGACTTCAAAATCTCATTCTCATTATTTCACCAAAGATTCTCTACAAATACATTACCTCAATGGAGATTAGCACAACCATTTAGAGCAATTGCACATAATGGTGAGATTAACTCGGTTGAAGCAAATAGATTTAATGTAAAAGTTAAATCTGAAAATATTAAATCTGAAATATTCTCTGATGAAGAGCTTGAAAGATTATTCCCAATCTTACAAGAAGGTGGATCTGACTCCGCTTCTTTAGATAATATGTTTGAATTTATGTTAGCAAATGGAGTAGATTTCTTTAAAGCGGCAAGATCTTTAGTTCCTGCACCTTGGCAAAATGCTCCTCATATGGACTCTGATTTAAGAGCATTCTATGAGTACACTGCTACTGCAATGGAAGCATGGGATGGACCTGCTGCTGTATCTTTAACTGATGGTAGACATATTGGTTGTTTAATTGATAGAAATGGATTAAGACCATCAAAATATGTAATTACAAAAGATGACAAATTATATATTACTTCTGAGTATGGTACTTTAAAAATTGATGAAGAAAACATTTTAGAAAGAGGAAGATTACAATCAGGACAAATGATTGGACTTGACCTTAAACATGGAAAAGTTTTAAAAGAAGAAGATATCAATAACTACTTAAAATCATCTCAACACTATTCTAAATGGTTAAATGATGATATGGATTACTTACAAGAGTATATTGAAGATTCATTCTTAAATACATCTGATTACAAAGTAAAAGATTTAGAAAAGAAACAAAAATACTTCAATATTACTTATGAAGCAATCGATCAAATGATTGAGCCAATGGCACAAGATGGTAAAGAACCAGTTGGATCAATGGGTGATGACACTCCACTTGCATGTTTCTCAACTGTAAACAGAAACTTTACAGACTTCTTTAAACAAAAGTTTGCACAAGTTACAAACCCACCAATTGACCCATATAGAGAAAAAGTTGTAATGTCTTTAGAAACAGGTTTTGGTAAGGTTCAAAATGTATTAGTTGAAAAACCAGAAGATGCAAAGAGAATTAAAGTAGCTTCTCCTATTTTAATGAAAGAAAAATTTGATGTATTATTCTCATTTGGTGATGAAAACTCTCCAAGATATGATGAATACTACAAAAATAAAGTTTTCTCAACAACATTTAAAACAGATTTAAAAACAGCATTAGAAAACTTAGCTTCGAAAGTTGTAAAAGCAGTTAAAGAAGATGGTGTTTCAATTGTTATTTTAGATGATAGAAATATCAGTGAAAATAATAAATTAATTCCAATGGCTATGGCTGTAGGATATGTAAACCAAGCTTTATTAAAAGCTAAAGTAAGACATAGTGCTTCAATTGTACCTGTTACTGGTGAAGTTTATGATCCACATATGGCTGCTGTAATGTTAGGATTTGGTGCACAAGCTTTATATCCATACATGATGTATGCTACTACTGTTGCATTATTTGAAAGACAAGATGTATCTAAGTATGAAATGCAAAGATTACTTAAAAATACTCAAAAAGCAGTAAATGCTGGTTTATTAAAAATCATGTCTAAAATGGGTATTTGTACTATTGCTTCATACAGAAACTCTTCATTATTTGATGTAATTGGATTATCTGATGAAATTATTGGTGATTGTTTCCCTGATGCTTATTCTGAATTAGCTGGACTTGGTTATGAAGATATTGAAGCTAGAGTTGAAAAATCACATATTAATGCATTCCATGATGATAATCACATGTTCCCACTAGATTTAGGTGGTTTCTATAAATATGCAAACGGTGGTGAGTACCATGATTATGGTCCAGCTACAACTAGAGCTATGCACAATAAGTCTGCTACAACAAAAGAAGAAATTACTGATTTTGATGGACTTAAAAAATTAGTTCAAAACAGAGATAAAAAATTCATCAGAGACTTCTTAGAATTTAATTCTGATAGAAAATCAATTTCAATTGATGAAGTTGAATCTAAAGAAGATATTTTTAAAAGATTTGCATCAGCTGCAATGTCATGTGGTTCTATTTCACCAGAAGCTCACGAAGCATTAGCACAAGCTATGAATACAATTGGTGGTTCGTCAAACTCAGGTGAGGGTGGAGAAGATCCAGCAAGATTTAATACTCTTAAAAACTCTAAGATTAAGCAAGTTGCATCAGGTAGATTTGGTGTTACTCCAGGATACTTAAGAAGTGCAGAAGAGTTACAAATTAAAGTTGCTCAAGGTGCAAAGCCTGGTGAAGGTGGACAATTACCAGGTCACAAGGTTACTCCATTAATTGCAACATTAAGACATACTGTTCCTGGTGTTACATTAATTTCACCACCACCACATCACGATATTTACTCAATTGAGGATTTAGCGCAGTTAATTTTTGACTTAAAACAAATTAACCCATTAGCAAAAATCACAGTTAAGTTAGTTTCATCTATTGGTGTTGGAACAATTGCAGCAGGTGTTGCTAAAGCATATGCTGATAAAATTATTATCTCAGGTGGAGATGGTGGTACTGGTGCAGCTCCATTAACATCTATTAAACATGCAGGTAACTCTTGGGAGATGGGTCTTTCTGAAGCTCATAATGCTTTAAAAGCGAATAACTTAAGATCTTCTGTTCATGTACAAACAGATGGTGGATTAAAAACTGGTTTAGATGTTGTTAAAGCTGCATTATTAGGTGCTGAATCTTATGCGTTTGGTACAGCTGCATTAACACTTCTTGGATGTAAAATCTTAAGAATTTGTCATACAAATAAATGTTCTGTTGGTGTTGCAACTCAAGATGAAGATTTAAGAGGTCACTTCACAGGAACTGTTGAAAGACTTATTTCTTACTTTACATTTATTGCAGAAGAAGTTAGAGAAATCTTAGCTGAGCTTGGATATAAATCAATTGAAGAAATCGTTGGTAGATCTGACTTATTAAAAGTAATTGATGATGAATTTGCACAAAAATTTGACTTCCAAAATATTTTAAGAAGAATTGATGGAGTTGATACTTGTCAAAAAGAATCAAATGAGCCATTTGATGATAACAAATTCGAGAAAGAATTATTAAAGAAAGTTCATAGAACAATTGAAAACCCAAATACACCAGTAAAAGTAAATACTGAAATTTCTAACTTAAATAGATCATTCGGTGCTTTAATTTCTGGTGAAATTGCAAGATATTATGGAGATACTGGTTTACCAGAAAACTCTATAAACATTAACTTAACTGGAATTGCTGGTCAATCATTTGGTGCTTTCATTTCAACTGGTATGAACTTAACATTAACAGGTGCTGCTAATGATTACGTTGGTAAGGGAATGAATGGTGGTAAAATCATTATTAATCCTGCTCACCAAGGTCAAGAATTTGCTGGTGCTGGTAATACTTGTTTATACGGTGCAACAGGTGGTAAACTTTATGTTAGAGCTGCTGTTGGTGAAAGATTTGGTGTTAGAAACTCTGGTTGTATTGCAGTTGTTGAAGGTACAGGTGATAATGCTTGTGAATATATGACTGGTGGTATTGTAGTAATTTTAGGAAATACAGGTATTAACTTCGGTGCTGGTATGACAGGTGGTCTTTCATTTGTTTATGATCCAGAAAAATCATTTGTTGATAAAATGAACCAAGAGTTAATTGAAGCTGTAAGAATTGATACAGATGATACAGAAAGAGAAAGATTATACTTAAAAAGATTACTTTTAGATTATGTTCATGAAACTGAAAGTGAAGCTGCTGAGAAAATCTTAGGAAACTTCAGAGCTGAAATTAGAAACTTCTGGATGGTAAAACCAAAAAATATGACAGTATTACCATTAGATCCAGATAAGGGAGATTAATATGTTAAACTTTACTAAATTTGAAAGAATTAACCCTGAAAAAAGAGATGTACTTCAAAGATTAAAAGACTTTAATGAAATCTATGAAGTATTTGGAACTCAAAGAGCAAAAGAGCAAGCAGACAGATGTATGCAGTGTGGAGATCCATACTGTCATACAGGTTGTCCATTAGGAAACTTCATTCCTGCATGGTTAAAACAAACTGCAACTAAAAATCCTGATTTAGCATTTGCTTTATCAAATGAGACATCTCCTTTCCCAGAAATTTTAGGAAGAATTTGTCCTCAAGATGTACTTTGTGAAGGTGCTTGTTCTTTAAATACTGGACACGGTGCTATTTCAATTGGTGCAATTGAAACTCATATTAGTGAAGAAGCATTCTCTAAAGGATTAAAACCTAAATTTACTGATAAAAAAGTAGAGAAAAAAGTAGCTGTAGTTGGTTCTGGTCCTTCTGGTATCTCTGCTGCAACTTTCCTTTTAAGAAAAGGTTATGAAGTTGAAATGTTTGAAAGAGAAGATAGAGCTGGTGGATTATTAATGTATGGAATCCCTGGATTCAAACTTGACAAATCTACTGTTGAAAGAAGAATTAACTGGTTAGTTGAAGCTGGTATGAAATTACACCTAAATTGTGAAGTTGGAAAAGATAAATCTGTTGAAGAACTTGAAGAAGAGTTTGATGCTATTTATTTAGGAACTGGTGCAAAAGATGGTAGATATACTGGTATGGAAGGTGAAAAAGAAGCTTCTAATGTTCATTTAGCAATGGATTTCTTAACTGGTATTCAAAAAAGAAACTTAGGTACAAAAGTTGATTATATTGATGTTGAAGATAAAAATGTAGTTGTAATTGGTGGTGGAGATACTGCTATGGACTGTGTTAGAACATCAGTAAGAGAAAAAGCTAAGTCTGTTAAATGTTTATACAGAAGAGATGAAGCTAATATGCCTGGTTCTAAAAAAGAAGTTGTAAATGCAAAAGAAGAGGGTGTTGAATATGTATTTAATGTTTCACCTAAATCTTTAAAAGTTGAAGATGGAAAAGTAACTGCTGTTGAGTTATTAACTACTTCTATGTCTGACCCAGATGAATCAGGAAGACAAAGAGTTGTTATCAATGAAGGTACAGAGTACTTTGAAGAAGCTGATATTGTAATTTTAGCATTAGGGTTTTCTCCTGAGAAACCACAATTCTTAAAAGAGTTAAATGTAGAAACTAACTCTTGGGGTGGAATTGAAACTTCAAATTACCAAACTTCTAATGAAAAAGTATTTGCAGGTGGAGATTGTCAAAGAGGTGCGCACTTAGCCGTAACAGCAGCTCTTGATGGTAGAGAAGCAGCAAAAGCTATTATCAATAAACTTTCATAATGAACTTTACTATTACAGAAGATTATAAAGAAAACTTTATAAACTCTGTAATAGAAGCTAACAAAGAACTATATCAATATTTACACTACAATTTAGATGAAGAAGACCTTGAATATTCCAATACTATTGGATATGGAGGGGATAACTCTTTAAATATTGATTTATATGCAGAAAAGATTTTTATTAAGCATTTAAAAGAATTTGGAAATATTTATTCTGAAGAGTGTGGTTTTTTAGATTTTAATAAAGATTTTACAATTATTATAGACCCAATTGATGGGAGTGACAACTTTTACTCAAATTTAGAATATTATGGAAGTTCTGTTGCTTTAAAACATAAAAATGAAATTGTTGCTGGATTTGTATGTAATCTTGCAACTGGAAACTTTATATATAAAGCTTTTGAATATAGTTTAAAAGAGTTTAATATTATTGGTAAAAATGTTTTAAAAAGAGGAAAAATTAAAAAATTTGGAATTTTTGAGAGAGCATATAAATATCCTAAAATTTCAAAGAAGTTACATGAAAGTAATATTAAATTCCGTTCTTTAGGTGCAGCTGCAGTTTCACTTGCATTTTCAAAAAATTTCGATTTTGTTCTTTTTGTTGGTGAAATAAGAGAGTTTGATATTGCTGCTTCTTTGTATATTTGTAACGATCAAAATATTTACAAAAGTAAAGATTTTTTGCTTATATCTAAAAATAAACAAAAACTTGAGCTGATTAAAGAAATTATAAAGAATAATAGGTTATAACTCCAAGATAATATTTTAAAACTAGGGATTGGTGTTATATGTCTTTAATTATTACTGATGAATGTATCGCATGTGATGCATGTAGAGATGAGTGTCCAAATTATGCAATTGAAGAGGGAGATCCAATATATTTAATCGACTCTGATAGATGTACTGAGTGTGTTGGTCACTTTGAAGAGCCACAATGTATCGAGGTTTGTCCAGTTGATTGTATTATAATCGACCCAGATAATCAAGAGACAATGGAAGAGTTAAAGTTCAAATATGAACAAATAATGGAAGAAGAAGCTTAATGGCTAAGATTACAACTATTATAGATATTGGGTCTAACTCAATGCGTATGGTTGTATTGGAAAAAAGCAGTAGATATGCTTTTAACCTAATCAATGAAACTAAAAGTAGAGTTAAAATTTCTGAGGGTTGCTACGAAAATGGTGGCAATCTTCAAGAAGTTCCTATGCAAAGAGCCTATGAGTCTTTAAAGTCTTTTTTAAATATATCTAAATCATTAAAATCAAGAAAAGTTATATGTGTTGCAACTTCAGCATTAAGAGATGCTCCTAATGCAAAAGTTTTTTTAAACAGAATCAAAAATGATTTTGGACTAAATATAAAAGTTATTGATGGAGAAAAAGAAGCCTTCTATGGTGGTGTAGCTGCATCAAATCTAATTCATGATGATGATTTTGTTACAATTGATATTGGTGGAGGTTCTACAGAATTTTCATTTGTACGAAATGGTATTATTTTAAAATCTATATCACTAAATATTGGTACAGTAAGAATGAAAGAATTGTACTTTAATAAAAATGATATTACAGGTGCTAAAAAATATATATTAGATAATTTAAAAGAGATTTTTAACCTAAACATTCATATTCCTAGTGTTGCTGTAGGAATTGGTGGTAGTATAAGAGCATTGTCAAAGTTAATAATGCAAAAGAATGAATATCCGTTAGATATTTTACATGGATATAAATATAGTGTAGATAGTGAAATTTCACATCTTGATTTAATAGTTAATGCTAAATCAACTAAACAACTTAAAAATCTTGGTGTAAAAAAAGATAGATTTGATACTATAAAAGAGGGAACTTTTATATTTAAAACTATTTTAGAAGAATTAAATATCAAAAAAGTAATTACTTCTGGAGCAGGAGTTAGAGAAGGTGTTTATCTTTGTGATTTATTAAGATCAAACAATAACAAATTCCCTTCAAACTATAATGTAAGTGTTCGAAGTTTACTTGATAGATTTCAAATTGATCAAAGACAAAGTGCATACTTTGGTTCTAATGCTGGAAAGATTTTTGATGTTTTAAAACCTTTACATAATTTAGAAGATAGATTTAGACAGCTATTAATTATTGCTTCAAAACTTCATACTATTGGTAGTTCATTAAACTTCTATAAATCAAATGATAATGCTTTTGATTTTATATTAAATGGTTTAAATTACGATTTTCAACATAGTTCACGAGTTATCATAGCACATACAATTAAGTACTCTAAAAAGTCTTTACCAACAAAATTAGATTTAGAAAAGTTTAAAGAGCTTTTACCTAAAACTTCAGATATGAAATGGATGTCTTTTATGATTTCATTAAATTTGGCGATTAATGAAGACTTATCAAGACCAAATGTTGAGTATATTTTAGAAGGTGATACTTTAAAAGTAAAACTTGAAAATAACTCATTTATGATTATTTCAAATATTGAGAAGTTAGAGTTACCTAAAAATCTAAATATTGAGTTATTGTAAAATGAGCAAAATTGTATATCAAATATTTCTTTTTTTAGTTTTTGTTTTAAGAAAGATCCCTCAATCATTTAGAAGGGCTTTCTTTAAATCTATCTCAACTTTAGCATATTTATTTGCTAGAAATACAAATAGAATTATCAAATCTAATGTCGATTTAGTTTTTAATGGTACGATTAATGACAAAGAATTAAAAGAGATTCAAAAATACTCTTATTTTAATATGATTTTATGGGTTCAATCACTAATCGAAAATCTTGATGTAAGCGATGAAGAACTAAAAAAAACAGTTAAACTTGAAAATGAAGATATTATTCAAAAGTTAAAAGATGAAAAAAAGCCTATTATTCTAATCTCTGCTCATTATGGTAATATGGAAATGTTAAGTTGTTATTTAAACAAATTTGTAACACCTATTCATCAAGTAGCAAGACAATCAAATTTTGAAGAAATGGATAATTTTATTGTAAAAGCTAGAGAAAAATCTGGTGCAAAGATTATTTTTAGAGCAGGTGCTGTAAAAAAACTTGTAAAAGCATTAATGAAAAAAGAAGTTGTCTCTTTAATAATTGATCAAAATATTAATTCAAAAGATGGTACTGAAGTTGAGTTTTTAGGTAAGAAAGCTTATCAAACAAGTACATCGGCACTTTTATCGAGAAAGTTTAATGCTTATGTTGTTCCTGTTGCTATTTTCAATGAAGATAACTATAATTACACAATCAAAATATATGATTCTATAGCGCCAATAAAAACAGATAATGAAGAAGAAGATATAAAAGCTGCTTCACAGTTGCATGCTAATGCAATATCTGATATAATACTCACTGATAAAAAACAGTGGTTCTGGCCTCATAAAAGATTTAAAAGCCACTATAGAGAGATATATGAAAAGAATTTTAATAATAAGTGATGGGAAACCAGGTCACTTAAACCAATCAATTGCATTTTGTAAAATTAAAAATATAAGTTATGATATTTTAGAAGTAAAATTTAAATCTAAATTACATAAAGCAATGTCTTATTTTTTTGATAGAATTAATTATTATACTGATGAATTATTTGAAGATTATAGAAAATATTATTATGAATTTTACGATGCTGTTGTAAGTACGGGTTCAAGTACTTATTATTTTAACAAATTTATCAGTAAATCAAATAATAAAAAATCAATAGTTCTTATGCTTCCAAAAGGATATAGATATGTTGATTTTGATTATATAATTGCTCAAGAACACGATAAAGCACCAAAGTTAGATAATATTTTAGAAATTCCATTAAATCTATCTTTTTCAAAACCGAAAAATATTCTTAAAAAAGATGAGAATAAAAAAGCTTTAGGAATTATAGTTGGTGGAAATAATTCTGTATTTACTTTAGATATTGATGATTTAAGAGAAGAATTAAATAATATATTTGAAGAAAAAAGTGATTATTTAAAATATATTACAACTAGTGCAAGAACACCTTTTGAAGTAGATGGATTGATTGATGAATATGATTTTGATTATAAACTTATTTATTCAAGAGAACCTGAAATAAATCCTGTTTATGATTTTATTAATGTTTGTGATGAACTATATATTACTCAAGATTCAACTTCTATGTTAAGTGAAGCTCGAGCGAATACTGATGCAAAAATAAATATAATTAATTTAAAGTCAAAAAAAGAGAATACTAAATATCATAGATTAGTAAATAAAGTATCTATTTTAGATAAGAAAATAGACTTTGAAAAACTTTTAGAAAGAGTGGAAATATAAAATTAAAAAGCTTAAAGTAGTTCAAGTCTTACCTGAATTAAATGAAGGTGGAGTTGAAAGAGGAACAGTTGAATCAAGTAGAGAGTATATAAAAAGAGGTATTGAGTCTATTGTAATAAGCAATGGAGGAAAACTGGTACCTCAAATTGAAAAAGATGGTGGTAAACACTATACTTTTGATGTTTGTAGTAAAAATATTTTTACTATATTTTTTAGAGTTTTTCGTCTAAAAAAATTATTAGAGGAAATTAAACCAGATATAATTCATGTAAGGAGCAGGGTTCCTGCTTGGTTAGTCTATTTTGCAAATAAAGAATTGAAAATACCATTTGTTACAACTGTTCATGGTTTAAACAGTGTAAATAAATATAGTGAAATTATGACTAAAGGTGATGAAGTTATCTGTGTTAGTGAAGTTGTAAAAGACTATATTGTTAATAACTATAATTTAGATGATTCTAAATTTACTGTAATTCAAAGGGGAGTTGATTTAAATAAATTTAATCCTAATAATGTTGATAGTAAATTTATTAAAAACTTTAAAGATGAGTTTAATTTAAATAATAAGTATATAATCTCTTCTGTTGGAAGAGTAACATGGTTAAAAGATTATGAAACATTTATTAAATCAATTGCGATAATTAAAAATGATATCCCTAATGTAGTGGGATTAATTGTTGGTGGAGTAAGAGAAGATAAGAAAGATTATGCCCAATCTTTAAAGGAATTAGCAAAAGAGTTAGATGTTGAAGACGATATTATATTTACAGGTAGTCAAAAGAATATTGCAGAAGTTTACTATTTAAGTGATATTGTTGTTAATGCTTCTTTAAAGATGGGTAATGTAGGAAGAACAGTGGTTGAGGCTTTAGCTTTAAATACTCCAGTTATAGCAACAACTTATGAAGGTTTAAATAATATTGTTAAAGATAATATTAATGGTGCAATAATAGAAACAAAAAATGAAAAGCAACTTGCTACTAAAATCTTAAAAGTAAAAGATGATTCTTTTGAATCAATAATTGATACTATTCCTTATGAGTATACATTAAATGCAATGGTTGAAAGTACTATTAATATATACAAAAGATTAACAAAATAGGTAAATTAATATTATGAAAGTTTGTCATTTTATTTCTTCTCAAGGGTTAGGGAGAGGAGAATTTTATATAGATCTTATAAACGAACAATGTTTAAATGAAGGGATTGAGTGTTATTTATTAGTCCCAAAGAATTCAAAGTTTAAAGATAGGGTGAGCTCTAGAGTAGAAATAATAGAATATAAATCAAAAGATAGTAGATATAATATTTTTTTATATTTCGAACTTATGAAAATATTTAATAGTTTTAAATTTGATTTAGTACATACTCATTTCGCAAAATCTACTGAAGTTTTTTATAGATTAAATAAATTATTAAATATAAATCATGTTGCTACAAAACATAATTCAAGAAAAGGTAAAATATTTAATAAGTTAAAATATGTTACAGCAGTGTCAAAAGGTGTTGCTAAAACTATTTCTATTGAATCTAAAGTAATTTACAATGGTATTAAATATAATGCCCTTAGAAATTCAAATATTAATGATAAATTTACTATTTGTGCAGTAGGAAGACTTGATAAAATCAAGGGCTTCGATATTTTAATTAATGAACTTTCAACTTTAAAAGAAGATTTTATTCTTAATATTGTTGGTGATGGTGAAGAAAGAGAAAGTTTAGAATCTATAATTAAAGAAAAGAGCTTAGAAAATAAAGTAAAACTTCTTGGTTTTAGAACAGATATTCCTCAGATTTTAAATAAAAGTGATTTAGTTATTATGAGTTCACATTCTGAAGGTTTTAGTGTTTTAATGATTGAATCAATCTTTTATGCTAAGGTTTTTATTTCAACTAATGTAAATGGTTGTAATGAAGTTTTAAGTGATAGACTATTGATTGATGGGTTTAGTATCGCAAATAAAGTTAAAGATGTAATAAATAACTATAATGACTATGTTTCTGAGTTTAAGAAAATAAAAGATATTCAAAAAGATACTTTAAAACTAGAAAATATTGCAAAAGAATATATTAAATATTATGAGTGGGTGATAGAAAATGAAAATAGCAGTAATTAGATTTAGTGCACTTGGAGATATAGCATCAATTAGACCAATAGTTAATTCTATGAAGTTTAAACCTACTTTGATTACTTCTATAGTTGGGTATGAATATTATAAAGATGAATTTGATGACTTTATTATTTTAGAAAATAAAAAAATATTAACAGTTTTTAAATTAATTATGAAACTAAGAAAAAGAAAATTTGATGTGATTTTCGATTTTCAATGTAATGATAGAAGTAGATTAATTACTAAGTTCTCAAATTCAGAAGTATTTGATAACAAAGATTTAGATGTTCCATCTATGACTAACTTTGAAATATTTTATGCTATTGCAAATAGAAAAGGCTTATTAAATAATATAGATGAACAAAACTCTTTTAAAAAGAAATTTGATAATTATATAGTATTAAATTGTGGTTCAAGTATACAATGGCAATCAAAAAGATTGCCAGAAGATAAATGGTTAGAAATTATTGAAATTTTATCAGTAAAATATGATATGCCATTTTATTTTGTTGGTGATTCTTCTGAAGTTAAATATTTAGAATCAATAGCAAAGAAGATAAATTATGAGTATACAGTGTTAGCTGGAAAAACTTCATTAACCCAGTTAAAAAAGGTTCTTTCTAATGCCTATTTGACTGTTACTACTGATTCTGCTGCAATGCATATCTCAGCTACTTTAGGAAGACCAACAATAGGTTTATTTGGTGCAACGAACTGGAAAAGGTCTAGACCTTATGGAAAATGGTCTACTGTGACTTATGATAAAAATTATTTTAAAGACAATGAACCTTTACAGGTAAATACTAAAGAAGTTAATCATTCTATGTATGAAAATATTTCTATTGAAGATTCTTTAGTAGAATTAGAAAACTTTCTTAAAGTTTAAAAGAGTATTATTTTTTGTACTCTTTTAAATGGTTATTAATTCTAAATTTTAAAAACTTATATAGATCGCTTATGTTTTTTGCTCTCATTTTTCTTCTACAGTAAATCTTTTTATTAGGAGTAAACTCATATTTTTTTGATGATTCCACAATTTTATTAATCATAGCTAATAGGTTGTATTCTTCAATTACTCTTCTTCTTGCTTCAATTACTGCAGGAAGTCTTCTTTTATATTCATCTTTATTTGAGATTATTTCTTTAATTTCTTTGATACTTTTATCCATATTTTTAATATCTATTGGAATTAGACTGTCTTTTGGAAAATAATCGTATACATTAGGACAACCGTAATATATAGGTACACTATATCCTAAAAATGCATCTGCTAACTTTTCTGTCCAAACATTGTTTTCTATGTGATTTTCAATGGCAACATGAAATTCATAATTATCAATTGCTTCTGCTTTTGTATCAATCCATTTGAAACCTCTACCAAATCTTTCAAGCTCTTTGATTTCATTTTCCATTTTTTTCGTAAAGTTAAATCTCATTTTATGAACTGTATGTCCTTGTTGTTTATTTGAACATATTGTAGAGATTTTTTTTGTTTTTTCATGTGGAATATTTTCTTCTAACAAGGAATCATAATCTTTACCATACATCCATACATTTCCCGTATGAGAACGTAATGCATTTTTATGAGGTAAATTATTTTCTTTATGATTTGTAATTAAATATTCAAATTGATTTACAAAGGCTTTTCCATAATATGAAATAGAGCTTGGTTCCGTTGAAACAAATATAGTGTTTTCTTTTGGACATTTTAATTCTTCGGTCCAGTTTTTTAAAAGTTTAGGAATATCGTCAATAACTACAAGCCAATCATAGTTTTCATCTAATGGATCAAAAGTAAATTCACATGAACCTAATATACCTTTATTTCCTGGAGTTTGAGGTCTCCAAAATGATTCTTGTGTTGCTTTACTTCCTCTATTTACTAGTTTTACTCTTACTTTTTCTTTCATTTTTTTCCTAAGATTAATTTACAATGCTTTAATTTTATTTAAGTACCAATCAACTGTTAAAATAATACCTGTATCAAAGTTCTCATCTGCTTTCCAACCAAGCTCATCTTCTAACTTACTTGCATCTATTGCATACCTTCTATCGTGTCCTGCTCTATCTTCTACAAATGTAATTAAATCTTTATATGAAGTAGAATCTTCTTTTGGAATCTCTTTATCAAGGATTGAACAAATTCTATCTACAATTTGTAAATTTGTTCTCTCATTTCTTCCACCAATATTATATGTTTCACCTTTTAACCCATTGTGATAAACTAAATCAATTCCTTTACAGTGATCTAGTACATACAACCAATCTCTAATATTCTTTCCATCACCATAAATAGGAATAGATTCGTTAGACAAAGCCTTTCTTATAATTGTTGGTATCAACTTCTCATCATGTTGTTTTGGCCCATAATTATTACTACAGTTTGTAATAACGCAATTCATTCCAAATGTTTCGACATAAGATCTAATAATCATATCACTAGATGCTTTAGAAGCAGAGTATGGAGAATTCGGTGCATATGGTGTTGTTTCAGTAAAAAGGTCATTAGGATCATCACTTAATGTTCCATAAACTTCATCTGTTGAGATATGATGGAATCTACAATCCTTATATTCATCTTTATATTCAAATGGTTTATTCATCCAGTATTTTTTAGCAACATCTACTAAAGTATATGTTCCATTTACATTTGTTTGGACAAACACACCAGGATTTTTAATAGAGTTATCAACATGAGATTCTGCTGCAAAGTGAATAACACCTCTTATATCATATTCTGAAAATATAAATTCAATCAGTTCTCTATTACAAATATCACCTTTTATAAATTTATACCGTGGATTACTTTCACATTCTTTTAAATTAGCTAAGTTTCCTGCATACGTTAACAAATCTAAATTTATTAAATTATATTCAGGGTATTTGTCTAAAAAATAAGGAACAAAATTTGAGCCTATAAATCCTGCTGTTCCTGTTAATAATATATTAGTCATTTTTTACTAATTCCTTTAAATATTGCCCATAACCATTTTTACTTAGAGGTTCTGCAATTTTTAATACTTCTTCTTTTGTAATCCAATTATTATTATACGCAATTTCTTCTAAACAAGCTATTTTATAACCTTGCCTATGTTCAATTGTTTGAACAAACTGTCCTGCTTCGATTAAACTATCATGAGTACCTGTATCTAACCAAGCAAAACCACGACCAAGAAGTTCAACCTGAAGTTTTCCTTTTTTTAGATACTCTTCATTTACAGTTGTTATTTCTAACTCACCTCTCTGAGATGGTTTTACATTTTTAGCTATTTCTATTACACTATTATCATAAAAGTATAATCCTGTAACTGCAAAGTTTGATTTAGGTTTTATAGGTTTTTCTTCAATACTGATAGCTTTTTTATTTTCATCAAATTCAACCACTCCAAATCTTTCAGGATCTTTTACTTGATAACCAAATACAACAGCCCCTTCTTTTAAAGAGGCTGCTTTTTTTAACATTGGAGTAAAACCTTGTCCATAAAATATATTATCTCCTAAAATTAAACAAACATCATCATCACCTATAAATTCTTCTCCAAGTATAAATGCTTGAGCTAAACCATCAGGACTTGGTTGAATTTTATATTCAAGCTTTATTCCCAAATCTTTACCATCACCTAATAACTCTTCAAATTTATTTATATCTTCTGGAGTTGAAATAATTAATATTTCTTTTATTCCAGCTAGCATTAAAACAGATAAAGGATAATAAATCATTGGCTTATCATAAATTGGTAAAAGCTGCTTACTTATAGACTTTGTAATAGGGTAAAGTCTTGTCCCACTTCCCCCTGCTAGTATTATTCCTTTCATTTTTTATCCCCTTTACTTAAATACCAATTAAACATAGTCTTAATACCATCTTCAAGCTCAACTTTATGTTTCCATCCCAAACTATGAAGTTTAGAAGGATCAGTTAACTTAACCATCGTTCCATCTGGTTTTTCTGTATTAAATACTAAGTCACCCTTAAATCCAATAATATCTTGAATTAAAGTTGCTAACTCTTTTATAGATATATCTACACCTGTTCCTATATTTATATGTGTATTTCTTACTTCTTTTTGATTTTTATCATAAGTATCTGTAAAATCTCTATTCTCTAGTAAAAATACACAAGCATCTGCCATATCTTCTGAATATAAAAACTCTCTTCTTGGTTTCCCTGTTCCCCATATCTCTACTGAGTCTTTATTCACACCAAATTTTTCAAGGTAATTGTTAGCTTCTTCTAAAGAATTCATATTTAAATCATCTAATACAGCTTGTGTATTTCCTTCATTTAAAAGTTTTGCTAAGTATATCTTTCTAATTAGTGCTGGAAGTACATGTGATTTCTCTAAATCAAAGTTATCATTTGGTCCATATAGATTCGTTGGCATTACAGATATAAAGTTTGTTCCATATTGTAAGTTATATGATTCACACATTTTTATACCAGCTATTTTTGCTATTGCATATGGTTCATTTGTATATTCTAGTGGACTTGTTAATAAACAATCCTCTGGCATTGGTTGAGGAGCCTCTTTTGGATAAATACAAGTTGATCCTAAGAATAGAAGTTTTTTTACTTTATGTACATATGATTGGTGTATTACATTATTTTGAATAGCAAGATTTTCATATATAAAATCTGCTCTATATGTATTATTTGCAACTATTCCACCAACTTTTGCAGCAGCAAGAATTACATACTCTGGCTTTTCTAGACTAAAAAACTCTTCTACTGCATTTTGATCTGTTAAGTCTAGTTCTTTATGTGTTCTATAAATAATATTTGTATAACCTTTTGATTGAAGGTTTTTAACTATTGCAGAACCTACTAAACCTCTATGTCCTGCTACATATATTTTTGAATTTTTATTTATTATATTTGACATATTTAAATATACTTTATATTAATTTTATTACTATTCAAAGTAACTCATAATTTTATAACCACCATCTTTTAGATATTGGTCTTTTGTCATAAGTTTTATATCACTTTGCATCATATCTTCAACTAAGTCTTGAAGATTATACTCTCTATTCCATCCAAGCTTCTTCTCTGCTTTTGAAGGATCACCTAATAGTAAATCAACTTCTGTTGGTCTAAAGTATCTTGGGTCTACACAAACAACTGTTTGGTTAAGTTTTAAATGAGATAAATCAATACCCGATACTTTTGCTTTTTCTTCATCAAAACTATCTATAATACCAATTTCATCAACACCTTCATTTTCAAATCTTAAATTAATACCTGCATAAGCAAAAGCAAACTTAACAAAGTCTCTTACTGTTGTAGTTTGTCCTGTAGCAATAACCCAATCTTCTGGTTCATCTGCTTGTAAAATCATCCACATCATTCGAACATAATCTTTTGCATGTCCCCAATCTCTTTTTGCATCTAAATTACCTAAATATAATTTATCTTGTAAATTTAGTGCTATTTTAGAAGCTGCTCTTGTAATTTTTCTTGTTACGAAAGTCTCACCTCTAACAGGAGATTCATGATTAAATAAAATACCATTACACGCATACATTCCATATGCTTCTCTATAATTTACTGTAATCCAGTAAGCGTACATTTTTGCAACTGCATAAGGAGATCTTGGATAAAAAGGAGTTGTTTCACTTTGAGGTGTTTCTTGAACTTTTCCATATAATTCTGAAGTAGAAGCTTGATAAATCTTTGTTTTTTTCTCTAAACCTAGTAGTTTCACTGCTTCTAAAATTCTTAATGTTCCTGTACCATCAGCGTTTGCTACATATTCAGGTGTTTCAAAAGAAACTGCAACATGGCTCATTGCAGCTAAATTATAAATTTCATCTGGTTGACACTCAGCAATAATTCTTGTTAAATTCATAGAATCTGTCATATCACCATAATGTAATATTAGGTTTCTATTTTCTACATGAGGATCTTGGTATAAGTGATCTATTCTATCTGTATTAAATAAAGAAGACCTTCTTTTTATACCATGTACGATATATCCTTTTTTTAGTAAAAATTCTGCAAGATATGATCCATCTTGTCCTGTGATTCCTGTTATTAATGCTACTTTTTGCTCTGCCATTCTTATTATTTTCCCTTT
>NZ_JBMOVV010000008.1:0-138706 GCF_049472135.1 Arcobacter pernae | reverse complement strand
AATGCAACAGCATTGTGACCATACCACCATTGAACTAATGCATCATTTGTACCTGCATACATAGAAACAGAGTGAATCCACGAACCATAACCAGATACTAACGCAGTTGGAACTTCCATATTGTTAAATAAATATAACATTGCAACAGCAATAAATGTAGCAATGAAATACCAAATTGAGATATATAAAGTTCTCTCTCTTCTAATTCCAATTAAACCAAAAATAGAGATACCCCATAATACCCACCATACAACAACTAAAATGTCTAATGGCCACTCTAATTCAGCATACTCTTTTGAAGTTGTAATTCCCATAAATAGAGTAACAACAGCTAAAAGAATCGTGATGAAGTATAATACAAAGTGTAATTTAGCAATCGTCATTAAAAATGGTGATTCCTTAATTGAAACTTTTAAAACTCTTTGACTTATATAATACCATGCTGTAAAAACTCCACTTAAAGTAAAACCAAAAGTAACTGTATTAGTATGTAGAGGTCTTAATCTACTGAAAGTACCATATTCCCCTGCTAAATTATTTAAACCTGGGAAAGCTAGTTGAAACGCTAATATAACACCAACTGTCATACCAAGAACACCAAATAAGATTGTTATAATACTAAAGGCTCTTGCAACTGAGTAATCGTACTCAATTTTTGCACCGTTTTGCATCAATCTCCTCCTAATAATAATGAAATGTAAGTTTTATTTATAAATAATAAACAATTATAAAACTAAAAAAACTTACTATTTAGACTTTATATAAACTTGGTGTCTAGTTAGTGGTATGAGAAGATTAAAATAATATATTTATTAGAAACTAATTAAAGAAGGGAATAAAAATAGTAACTATCAACTTAATAGCTAAAAAAGATAATAAAACTTTTAAAACAATAGCAAACTTTTTTCCATCTATTTTATTTCTAAGTTTTGTTCCTACATATGAGCCTAAAATAGCTGCAACTATCATAACTATAATAAGTTCAATATAATCAAAAAATACAAAACCTAAATAAATAAAAACAAGAACTTTTAAAATATGTGAGATACTCATCAAAGCTGCACTAGTAGATACTACTTTATTTTTATCCTCATAATCTTTATAAAGAAGTGTTAAAGTAAGTGGCCCAGTTGCTCCAACTACTACAGATAATCCTGATTGAAAAAAACCTAAGATATAGTAGTTTTCAAACTTTTTGATTTTTTCATTAAACTTTTTTGACCAAAGAGATAAAAGTATATACACACCAATAAATAAAGGAACATACTCTAAAGATATAAGTGAAATTATACTAGCAAAAAGCCCTACTCCAAGAAGTGAACCAACTAAAAACTTAGGAATAGTTTCATACTGTATATCTTTGTATCCAAAGACTGCACGGCTTATGTTACTTGACATTTGTGTTAGACCATGCACTGGAATTATGGCATTTACAGGTAAAAAAGATGGAAGAACTGCTATTAACATCATACCACCACCAAGTCCAACAATAGCAGCTATTGCAGATGTAAAAAATGAAACTAGTCCTAAAATAATCTCAGTCACAATGAGTCTCCAAACTTTTAATATATAAAAGATACTAAATAAAGCCTTTATTATCAAAAAAAAGCTACAATCGCCACTTTGAAAAAACAAATAGGAGTATATTTTGGATATTTACCAATGGATAGGTTTTGTAGGAATGGCTTTTGTTGTTTTTGCTTATTTACTTTTACAAATGAATAAATACACTATTAGATCAATACAATATCAACTTTTAAACCTAATTGGAGCTATCTTACTTTTAATATCTCTTTTTGTACACTTTAACTTAGGCTCTTTCATTATTGAAATATTTTGGATAGGAATTACAATTTATGGAATAGCAAAAAATATAAGAGAAAAAAAGAATAAAAAAAAGGAAGAAGAATGAAATATATAATATTTACAAGTTTACTATTTACAAATATTTTATATGCTAATTACTCATTTAATAATCAAAATGACAAAAACATTGATATGCATGGAGGAAAAGGTGATAAACTTATAAATTCAAAATCAGCTTTTTCAAACAATAATATGAATTCTTTATCAATAGGAATAAATAAACCCCAAAAGCCTAATGCACCGAAGCCTTTAATACCTCAAAACAAACCTGAAGCTACTAAAAAAACTACACAAAACAAATAAAAACTAAATAAGAAATCAAAAAAGTGCTTGACACAAGTTTGATTTCTTGTTAATATTTCAACAGACCAACTGGTTGGTTTTAATCTAAATAACAAAAATAAAAGGAATTATATATGTCAAGATTAATAGACAATATAAAAAAATATCAAGATAACTTTAAACAAAGAGTATCAAAAGACATACAAAAGATTATGCTTGAAGCAACACAAAAACTAAAAGATGAAAAGCTATCAAAAAATGCTTTAAAAGTATCAGATATAGCAAAAGACTTTACTTTAAAAAATCCCCTAAACAAAGATGTAAATTTAAACAAACTACTTGAAGAAAATAACTTTGTAGTACTAAACTTCTACAGAGGAGCTTGGTGTCCTTATTGTAACTTAGAACTTAAAGCTTTAGAGTCTATAAATAAAACACTTATTAGAAATAAAGCCAAACTAGTAGCTATCTCTCCACAAACTCCTGATGCAAGTTTAACTACAAAAGAGAAAAATGAACTAACTTTCGAAGTATTAAGTGATACAAATAATGAAATAGCAAAAGAGTATGGACTAGTGTTTTCTCTTGCCGATGAGTTAAAACCTATATACAAAAACTTCGGTATTAACATTCCAAAATCAAATAATGAAGATAGTTTCAATCTTCCTATGCCTGCAACTTATGTGATAAATAAAAACAAAGAAATAATTTATGCTTTCATAGATGAAGACTATACAAGTAGAAGTGAACCACAAGAAATTTTAGATATAATTGCTAAAAATTCATAAGGTTTAAATAAATGCAAGATGTAAGAAGTAGATTGATTGAAGCGACATTTCAAGAAGTCTTTTCTAAAGGATACCAAGCAGCTTCTCTAGCTCATATTTTAAAACGAGCAGATGTTAAAAAAGGTGCGATGTATCACTACTTTCCTTCAAAAAAAGAGATGGTTTTATCTATGATTGATGAAAAAATAAAATTAAGAATTGAAAATAAGTGGAAAGACTTAGCAAATACAGAAGAAAATATTATAGATTCACTTATATCAATTTTAGAAGATATTAATAGTTGGGATTTAAAAAATGGTTGTCCTTTAGGAAACTTACTTCAAGAATCCCTTGATTATGATGAAGATTTTGCAAAAGCCTTAACTACTATTTTAGATGAATGGAAAGAGTTTTTTTCAAACATCTTGCAAAAAGCAAAAGATAAAAAACAAATAACGCAAACACTAGATACAAAAACTTGTGCAACTTTTTTAATAGCCTCAATTGAAGGTGCTTTACTACTTAGTAAAAAACATGAAAATGAAAAAGATTTTAAAGACACTATGAAACATCTAATTGCATATATAAACTCATTTAGAGTTTAGACTAAATACCTTATAAGTATTTAGTCTAAACTTATATCTATGATATTTTAGAATAAGCTTCTTTCTCTTTTTGAATTAATACAGTTGCTAAAAAATCATATGCTTCAGCCCAAGCGTTAGCTATTTCTAAAGTACAAGATTCACCTAAAACTTTTTGAAAGGCTTTTAATAAAGCATCTTTTACCATAGGATAATGTTCTGCTTGAATATTTGTTTTTACGTGAGCATTTACCATTGTTTCTATTCCTTTTGTAAGATTATCTAACTTATCAATATTACTAGCATAAGCATAAATCGCATTTGCCAATTTTTTTGGTTGGTCATCAGTCGCATCTTTAAATAAAACCTTTGTTTCTGGATAAGTAGAAAATAAAATCTCATACATTGTATTTGTAATTTCATCTTTTTTATCTCTCACAATTGGAGCAGTTGTTTTTATAATTTTTATTGTTTTGTCATTCATAATTTATTCCTTTTTTAATAATTTGGCGAAGTTTATCAAAATAGGATATTTTTTGTCTTGATTAGAATCAAGATAAAAATAATACAAGACTATTCTGATATAATTTCAAAATTTAATAGATATTATAAGGTATAAATAAATGGCAAAAACATATAAATTTATTTCATGGAATGTAAACGGTATTAGAGCAGTTGATAAAAAAGAGGCTTTAAAATGGGTAGATGAAGCAAATATTGATTTACTTGGTATCCAAGAAACAAAATCAATGAAATCACAAATTCCTGACTCAATCTTTGATAAAGAATACAAAACACTATTTGCTAGTGAATCAGCTATCAAAGGAAGAAGTGGAACAGCACTATTTACAGATATAGAAACAACTTTTGAGTGCAACTGTCCTAGTGTAGATGTACTTGATGAGGGAAGAATAAACGAAGTTCACTTTACTTTAGGTGAAAAAGACATAGCATTTTTTAATGTATATTTTCCAAATGGTCAGTCAAAAGATGAAAGACTTACATATAAAATGGAGTTTTATGATAGATTTTTAGAGCATTGTGAAAACCTAAAAAAAGAAGGAAAATCTATCATAGTTTGTGGAGATGTAAATACAGCTCACACAGAAATCGACATAGCAAGACCAAAAGCAAATGAAAAAACATCAGGTTTCTTACCAATGGAAAGAGATTGGATAACTAAGTTTCTAGAGCATGGTTATATAGATACATTTAGACTTGTAAATGGTGATATAAAAGACAAATATTCATGGTGGTCATACAGAGCAAATGCAAGAGCAAACAACGTTGGCTGGAGAATTGACTACTTTTATATAAGTGAAGATTTAAAAGACTTTGTAAAAGATGCTTATATCTTAGATGAGATTATGGGTAGTGATCATTGTCCTATTGGACTTGAGATTGAGTTATAAGAGTTAAACTCTTATAACTTAAACAGTTTTAAAACATCTTGGGCTTGAACAGTATAATCAGGCTCATCCTCATAAGGATCCACTTCTTTATAAACTATAGTTTCAAGTGGATTTTTCCACTGATTTCTTTGCTCTATCTTATCATATGATGTTGGTAAAATTATAGAGTTTACTCTATAAACAGCAGCTAACTGCATAGGTCCACAATCTATTCCTAAAAATAAATCAAGAGCAGCGATTTTCTCTACTAAATCAGTTATAGAAGTTTTACCTGCTAGATTTTCATAATTTGTAATACCATTTGCTTGTAGTTCTTCTTCAATCACACTACAAATATCAACTTCATTTTTACCACCTAGAAGTACTATGTCATATTTAGCAGATAAAGCAACAGCAACTTTAGCAAACTCTTGTGGTGGCCATCTTTTTACATCTGCGTAAGTTGAGCCTGGGTGAATACCAAAAGTAGGTTTCTTAAACCATTGGGGTTTAAAGTGAAGCATTAAATCCCCTGCTTTGTATGATGTATCTAAAGTTTCATTTACAAAGTCATTGTATTTTTCTACTTGGTGAATATCTTTGTTGTTTGAAGTATAACTTACTTTCTTTTTTGCATTTACAAAATAAACAAAAAACTTAGATAAAAAACCATCTTTAAAAGAGATAACTAAATCTTGTTCATCAAAACTTTTAGCCATTCTAAAAAGTGAAATAAGCGTAAAAAGACTTTTAGAAGTCTCTTCAACAACAAGGTTTTTAACTCTTTTATCTTTAGAAAAAAGTTGCGTAGAAACACTAGAACCTACAAAAGTAACTTCAGCGCCTCTATAATGCTTCAAAAGATTCTCAATAGCAGGAGTAATCAAAACAGTATCTTCAATCAATTCAGGTAGCTCAACTAATAACTTCATCTATCTTCCCAATGTATAAATATTTTATGTATAATATACATAAATTTTCTTTGTATTAGTTGAGCTTTTTTGATTAATATGGCAATTTTATCATAGCTTTTTTTAAGTGTGTGGAGGGGTAACTTTTCACAATTAAGAAAACAACTGCTAAAATCACTCAAAAACAAAAGGTATATAATTATGAATGATTTTGATTTTCTAAATAAAGATACTTTTGAAGCAGATAAATACAAAGATATGGTTAAGTCTTATCAAGAAAAAGATAAACCAACTCAATGGTTTGACCATATTTATGAAAGTGCCAAGGGTGACTATACAAAGGTGTTTTGGGCTGATTTAGAACCAAGCCCTTATCTTATATCTTGGCTAAGAGAAAACCCTATAAACAAAGCGAATAAAAGAGCTTGTGTTATTGGCTGTGGTGTTGGTGATGATGCACAGGCTTTAAGTGAGTTTGGCTTTGAAGTTATAGCTTTTGATATTTCGCCAAAGGCTATAGAGCTTTGTAAAAACAGATACCCAAATACAAAAGTACAGTTTGTAGTAGCTGATTTATTTGACTATCCAAAAGAGTGGTTTGAGAGTTTTGATGTAGTTTATGAGTGTAATACTATTCAAGTTTTACCAGATGAGTATAGAAAAAAAGCTCGAACTTCTATGACTTCACTTCTTTCAAAAGGTGGATATATTTTAGTTTCTTGTAGAAGTAAAGATGAGCATGAAAAAGAAGATGAAATACCAAAACCATTAAGCAAATCAGAAATAAATGAGTTCATAACAATACAAAATCTAAAAGAGCAAAGTTTTTTAGCTTATGATGATGACCAAGTACCAAGTGTACCTCACTTTTTTGCAGTTTATAAAAAATGATTTTTATTGTTCAAAAAGTCTTAAAGATTTGAGAGAATCTATAAATTCTACTTCTTGAATACTTTTTGGAACATGCTCTATTTTATAAAAACTGCTCTAAAAGTAAGAGATTTTGATATTGTTTTGTTATATAAAATTAAGAAATATTATTAAAACAACTTTCACAAAATCCCTTTTTAAGGGATTTGTTTTATTTACTGAATTGATAATGTTATAGTAAACTCAGCACCAGTATATACCATTTCATTATATTTATAACTTACATTATTCGCTTCAATGGTACCAGTCATCCCATCTACTATTAAATTATAGGTCATATGTAACCCTAAACCTATACCTTGAGATTTATGTTTAGTAGTAAAATATGGTTCAAAAATTCTATCTATAATATCTTCTGGTATTCCACCTGCATTATCTTTTAATTTAATAATTACATGATCTTCCATTTTTGAAGTAGTTATAAAGATATATCTTTTCTCTATGTTTTTTTCTTTCAATGCATCATTTGCATTATTAAATATATTTAAAAAACATTGTATTAGTTCATTTGGATAACCATTTATATTTATAGTGTTTTGGATATCTAATATTATCTCTATATTATGCTTCTTTATATTTCCATCGGCAAGATGTAAAAAACTAGTAATAGTATCACTTAAATTAAATTCTACTTGTTCTCTATCACCTTTAATAAAATTTTTAAAGTCATCTATTGTTTTAGAAAGATATTGCGCATTTCTATTTATGGCATTACAATATTCATTGAGTTCTTCATCTGAAAGTATATTATGTTCTTTTTGTACTTGTATTCCCGTAGCAGAAGTAGATATAACAGAAAGAGGTTGTCTCCATTGATGAGCTATATTTCCTATCATTTCACCCATTGATGCTAATTTTTCTGATTGAAATAGTTTTTCTTCTATCTTTTTACTATTTTCAACTTCTAAAACTATCCTATGTTCAAGATTTCTATTAATTTCACTTATCTCTTTAGTTTTCTCTTTAACTAAATATTCTAAATTATTATTAGCTTTTTTTAAGATGTATTGTCTATATAAAAACAACAAAATAATAATAAATACAAAACCTAAAATCTGCCAAATTAATGTATAATCAGTTCCTTTTTCATATTTTATAGATACCCAATTGTTTAATATCTCTTGTTGCTTTTTGCTATCAACACTCTTTACTGCTTTATTTAGTATATTCAATAAAATTTGATCATCATTTCGAACTCCAATACTAAGAGCTGAATTTTCATCGAATTTACCTGCTATTTTTAGATTGCCAAATAAACCTTTTTGAAACTGCAAACTTATACTTGGCAGTATTCCTATATAACCATATAGTTTATCTTCATTTACTTTCATTAATCCATCTTGAATATTTTTCACTTCGACTATGATTAAGTTTGGATATCTGTTTTTTAATAGTTCAGCATAAGGATAACCTTTTACTACTCCTACCCTTTTATTTTTAATATCTCCAATATTATTTATAAATGGTACATTCAATTTTGTTGCAATAACTATTGGTGCATTTAAATATGGTACAGTAAAATTAAGATATTTTTTTCTGCTAGGCGTTTCCCTTGCCAAAGATAAAATATCACATTTCCTATTTTTTGCATTTTGTAAAGACTCACTCCATGTTTTTGTTTTTAATACAGTTATATCTATATTTAAATTATTTCTAAAAATATCATAATAATCAGCTGTCATCCCAATATGTTTACCATTCTCATCAAACTTTTCAAATGGCATAGCATTAGGGTCTATACACATAATAATATGTTTTTTCTCTTTTAGATATATTTTTTCTTTCTGCGTCAAACTAATATTATTAATATTTTCATTGTATATAAATTTATTTATATCAATTGGATTGTCTAATAAACCCATAACATTGTATAAATCAGCAATTCTTTGTAATTTAGATAATTTAATCTCCCCAAGTTCATTAGTATTGTAAAAAGATAGTTTTTTAAGTTCTTGACCTTCAAAAATAATTTCTTCTAGGGATAAGTTCTGAGTATTGTATTTTTCATGAATTAGTTTTGCTGTTTCTTCTATATGGGAATATGCATATTCCCATCCTTTTAATGAAGCTTCTTTAAAAGTTTTTACCATTTTAGGGTCATTAGAAATTAAATAATCACTTGTAAATAACAGATCACTATACATATCAAAACCATACTCTTTTGGTGCAAACATATTGTAATCTATTCCTTGTTTTTGTAAAATGAACGGTGATTTAGATGTATATGCAGAGATAATATCAGTCTTTTTTGTTATTAAATCATTTATATTATGATTATGTTTTAAAAACTCTAAATCTTCTAAATTGACATTTTTAGATTTTAGCATTGCTTTAATAGAAACTTGATTTACATTTGAAATTGTTGTCATGATTCTTTTATTTTTAAAATCTGAGATTGAATTTATTTTTGATTCTTTTGTAGTTAAAAGAACAAGAGGACTAGCTTGAAACAAAGCATATAAAGCAACAATGTTTTTATACTTAGCTCTATCTAAAATTAAAGCCTCTCGAGCAATTGCAAAGTCAATTGTATTATTGCTTACCTCTTTAGGTATATCTATTCCAAACTTGAATGGTATTATTTCAACATCTAATCCAAGTTCTTTATAAAAGCCTTTCTCTTTTGCAATATAATAACCTGCAAATTGAAATTGGTCAAACCAAGATAATTGCAGAGTGACTTTTTTAACTTCTGATGCTGCGATTAAGGACTGCGTGAATAATAGTAATGGGATAATAAGTCTATATAAATAATTCATAAATTAAGTATACAAATATTATATTTAATATGCTCTTTCACGGAAAATTGATATAAGTACTTGTGTCATTAAAATAAGATGTTATTAATAAGGATATGACTAAATTATTTCTACTCGAACATAATAATCTGTTTACATATTTTTCTGTATATGGATATTAGTTCAACAAGCTGTACTTTTGGAGAATGTTCCAAATTTCAACTCTTTTTGGAATAGACTATTATTTACAATGTTAGGTGCTATTGCAGAGTTTGAATGTGATTTGATAAATGAACGTGTTAGAGAAGGAATTGAAGCTATAAAGAAAAAAGGTGTTCAGTTTGGTAGAAAAGCTATTCTAAGCACTAAAGAAAAGAATGTTATATACAAACAGCATGAAAAAGGAAAATCTGTTACTTTTTTATCTAAACTTTTTCATGTAGCTCGTAATATAATCTATAGAGCAATTAAAGATGTAGATAAAAAGAAGTAGTCAATTTGACTACTTCATCTGTTCAAGAATTCAACTCTTTTTGGAACGAGCCTTATGTTAAGAAAACTGTTCAAAAAGTAAGAGATTAAGGAATAAACTATTTAGGATTTTGTGTTCTATTTTTGTTGATAGTTAATCCTCTCCATAAGTCTAAGAATTCTAATCCACCTCAATGGGGGAGTAGTTTAACAATGTATTTATGTGCTTTTGTTTAAAAGTTTATAGATAATCTTCTCTAATTGGAGTAAATACATCAACTACTTCTCCAGCTTCAAGTATTTCAATACTATGTTCTAAGTTTGTTGGAATTGAGTATGAATCCCCTGATTCTAAGATTTCATCAAAGTTTCCAAGTCTAAATGATAATAATACCTCTATTGATGGCATTAAAATCCTTTTTTATTTTGTGATATATTCGTGTGCTGTTATACCATATATTTTTTTAAAGTGTCTATTTAAATGGGATAAATCGGTAAATCCAAATTCAACTACACAACCATATAAATCTTTTGTAATGTCAAGATACTTTTTTGCATGGATTAGTTTTGTGTTTAAAAAATATTGGTATGGAGACATACCTGTATTTGATTTAAACATTCTTATAAATTGAAATTTTGAGATATTAAACTCTTTTGACATCACTTCAATATCTAAAACATTATCAAGTTCATAATACATCATCTCTTTTGCTCTTTTTATAAACGAAGTTTCATTTGTATATGAACTCAGGAAATCTTTTTCTGAGAAGTTATCTATTAGATTAAGGTATAACTCACTGCAAAATGCTTCATCTTTTTGATTTAATATTGCACTTCCTAGATTTAAAATATCATTTTTAATTTTTTCATCATAGATAACTGGATTTGAAAACTTTACAATATCTTTTTTTTCTAATCCTTCTAAAAATAGTTCAGGTTTTATGTAAAGCATTACATAATCTAAACCCTCTTTATATTCCCCTGCTTTTCCATCATGTAGTTGTTCAGGGTTAAAAAGCATAACACCATTTTTATATGAAGATTGAGATACACCATCTAAACTATACTCTTGTACTCCTCTAAGTGTAACTCCAATAGCATATTCTTCATGGGCGTGTTTTTTATAAGAAAATTTATTCATACTAGCTTTTAGGGCAGTAATTCCTAGGGTATTTTTGTATATAAATTTGTCCATAAGTGATTATACTTAATTGTTCTTTTTTTTCATAGTACATTCTTGCAAATTTAAAAATAGTTACCAACTCCTGAAATCATATAAGCACAATAAACCAAAAATAATGATAGGACAATATTTGTAAATCTTTTGTATTTTTCTAAAAAGCTTTTTAGTATTTTCCCAAATAAAACCCAAGAAAAAAATGCAATAGCTCCAATTATTGTGATGATAAATGCAAAAACTAATAATTCATAAGTTAAAGAATAATATGGCATTACAAAACTAGGAAAAATAGTTAAACAAAATATCACTACTTTTGGATTAATAAATTGCATTAGAAATCCAGTTTTAAAAGAACCTACTTCTTTTTTATTTGTATTTGATAAATCCATATTAAAGATTAAGTAAGCTAAATAAAGTATATATATTCCTCCTATAATTTGCATCACTAAAAGTAAATTAGGAATATATTTTGTTAGCAAAGAATTAAATAAAACAGACAAAAATAAAATAATACCAAAAGCAAATGTTGCTCCATAACAAAACTCAATTGCTTTTTTAACTCCATTGTTTTGAACTGTGGATAAAATTACAATATTAGTTGGCCCTGGAGTAATAGTTATTAACAAACAATAAGTAATAAAAAATAATAAATCCATAAAAAATCCTAAAAATATTTTAGAAAGTATATATTTTTAAAAATTTTGTGAATAGTACATTCTTGCAAAAATTATATACATAAGTTCAGAAACATATGCAACTACAATTAAAAATATAGATAATAGGAAAGGAATAGTATTAATAAAAAACAATAAAGCTAGTATTTTCCATTAAGTCATAATTAAAACAGAAATATCCATTGTTCCCAAAAGTGTACTTTTTGGGTCAAATTAGGATTAGTAATATTAACTATACTAAAATTCTAGAAACTATCAGTTACTGACACAAAACTCTGAACAATCTTAAAAAAATCAAGAGTTTTGAAAGACTTTTAAGCTTTCAAACTCTTCTATCTTAAGTTCATTTTGCTTTATTTTATTTCCACTTACATCTAGTCTTTTTAGATTTTTTAGCGCTTTTAACTCTTTTGGTAAACTTTCCAATAAATTTCCACTAATATCCAAGTTTTTTAGACTTTTCATATTTGTTATTTCTTTTGGGATTTCTTTTATATTATTGTTTCTAATTATTACTCTTTGAAGCTTTGGCATTTTTAAAAGCTGTTTGGGAAACACTTCAAAACAGTTATCATTTAAGACTATTTTTTCTAAGTTTTTTAGCTTAGAAAATCCTAGTGGTAGCTCTTTTAGCTTATTTGAAGAGACATAAAGTGTTTTTAAGTTTTCAAGCTTAGAAATTTCAAAAGGCAAAGTTTCTAAAGTATTATTTCTAATATCAAGACATTCTAGCAAGTTTAAGCTAGCTATTTCATTTGGTAGCATCGAAATAGCATTGCTCCATAGATAGAGTTTCCTTAAAGAGCTCATTTCAAAGACCTCTTTAGGGATTTCTTTTAGTTTTTTATGGTTTAGATTTAAAGCTTCTTGATTTTTATCTTCAAATGTAAACATTGTTATTTTTCATATCTTTTGAAGTAATTTTTCTATCTTTTTATTTGAATCAACTATTTTATCAAGAGATATTTTTCCTTTTTGTATTTGAGAATAAACTGTATTTATTATCGTTTCAAGTTTTACTGGTTTTGCTAGTTGATTTGCAAAAAGCAAGATATTTACACCTGAGTTTATAGCTAAAGTTACTGTATCTTCTAAACTATAGTGTGAAGAGATAGCTTTCATTTGTAAATCATCACTTATTAAAACACCTTGATAATTTAACATATCTCTTAAAATAATAGTGTTTATATCATATGAAAGTGTTGCAGGATAGTTTCTATCCATCTCTTTGTTAAAAACATGAGCACTCATAATCATATCAACTTTATTATTTTGAATAAGGTTTTCGTATGGTTTCATCTCTTCTTGCTTCCAAGTTTTTGTTACATCTACAAAACCTTTATGAGAGTCCCCATAAGATGAACCATGCCCCGGAAAGTGCTTTAGAACAGAGATAACACCTTGTTTTCTTGACTCTTCTACAAAAATAGAAGCATATTTCACTACTTCATTTGGGTCTTTTCCATAAGATCTTTTAAGTTTATAGATTACTTTATTTTTAGAATTTACAGCTAAGTCTACAACTGGTGCGAAGTTTAGGTTTATTCCATTTTCTTTTAGCTGTTTTGCAAGTGTTTGATACTGTTGTCTTGCAAAACCTTCACCCATAGAAGAGACTTTTTGAGCAGAAGAAGTATAAGTAAATCCATAAGCAGGTTTTAGTCTTTGAACTATTCCACCCTCTTGGTCAATAGAAATTAGAAGTTTATCTTTTTTTATACTTTGAAGCTTTGAAGTTAAAGTTTTAAGTTGAGTAGGATTTACTATATTTTTTCTTTTAGTTTTATCATTTGGATCTTTATCAAAAAGAATAACCCCACCTAAATTGTAGTTTTTTATATCCTTATATATCTTGTCATTTGAAGATACATCTGTACCATTAAAACCTAAGACTACCATTTTAGCTATCATATTTTCTATTTGCTTTTTAGAGTAGTTTTCATTTGCAAATAAAGAACTAATTAGTAAAGTTAAAACAAAAAGTTTTTTAATCATCTTTTCTCATTTATATTAATATTTGATGAAGTTTTATCCAATTTTAGTTTAAACTTAGCAATTAACAAACTATATTATACCCTTCAACTAAATTTGAAATCTCTTTACCTAGTTTATTTATCTTTTTTAAATCAAGTCTATCTTTAGACCCAGATATACCAACTGCTCCAATTAAAATATTTTCATGATTAAATAAAGGTGTCGCAACACAACACATATTATCTTGAAACTCACTATTATCAATAGAATAGCCATTTTCTTGAACTTCTTTTATAGTTTGATTTAGTGCTTTAATATTTGTAATTGTATTGTGAGTATATTGATTTAATTTTAATTTATCTAAATTATAATTCCCAAAAGCAAGTATTGACTTACCTAAGGCATTTGTATGAAGTGGTGCTTGAAGACCTATATTATTTCTTGTTTTTATTTTTCTATCTGAGTTATCTACTTGATTTAAATATAAAACCTTATTATCATCCAAAACACCTAAATATGCACACTCATTTGTGTGTTTATGAATATGTTCTAAAAGAGGTTTTGTTCTTTCAACGAGGAGTTGGATTCTTGTTTTTTTAGAGTTTTCATCTTGAAGATTTTTTGAGATTATCTCATTTGAATTTTCTAGATACTCTATGTAGTTTTCTTCTTTTAAAGTTTGAAGTATTCTTGACATAGTACTTTTATTTATACCAAGTCTATCACAAAGTGTCATAGCTAAGATTGGCTTTCCATGATTTACTATTTCTTTATAAACTTGTAAACCTTTTGAAAGTGATTTCAATGAATCAGACATACTTTTCCTTTATGCAAAACTAAAAAATAGTTTTGCATAAATATTATAAAAGTTCATTAAATTTTGCAAGCCAAGTTGGATGAGCTGGCCAAGCTGCTGCTGTAACTAAGTTTCCATCAACATATGCATCTTCAAAACCAACATCAATCCATGTACCACCATTTTGATTTACATCTGGTGCACAAGCAGGATAAGAAGAACAAGTTTTATCTTTAACTACATTAGCAGCTACTAAAACTTGAATACCATGACAAACAGAAGCTATAGGTTTATTTGCACTATTGATATTTTGAACAATTTCAATAACTCTTGGATTTAATCTAATATATTCAGGAGCTCTACCACCTGGTATAACAAGTGCGTCATAAGAGTTCTCATCTATTTCATCAAATGAAGCATTTAAAGTAAAGTTATGCCCTTGCTTTTCCGTATAAGTTTGGTCACCTTCAAAATCATGAATTGCAGTTTTTATCTGCTCACCTGCTTTTTTATCTGGACAAACAACATCAACTTCATGACCTAACATTTTTAAACATTGAAAAGGAACCATTAACTCATAATCTTCTACAAAATCACCTGCTAAAACTAAAATCTTTTTTGACATCTTTTTCTCCTTAAAATTTTAAAAATATTATAAGAAGTCAACTTAATAGATAATATACAGAAAAGATTAATTTTTTTGAGTTTCATTATATGAAACTACTAAAGTAAAACCTCTAACCACTCTACTAGTTTTTCTAAACTTTTTTCATCCTTATTTGTGATAAAAAGTGAGGGTTTGTTTTTTCTATTGTTTGACACATCTTCTTTCATTTGTTCTAAATCTACTCCAACATATGGAGCTAAGTCAGTTTTATTTACTACAAGCAAATCACTAAAAAGTAACCCAGCACCCTTCTTTCTAGGAATATCAGCACCTTGTGCCACATCAATAACATATAAATAATAATCTATCAATTCATAAGAAAAAGTAGCACTTAGATTGTCTCCACCACTTTCTACAAAAATAATATCAGGGTTAAACTTCTCTTCTAACTCAACTACTGCTTTTTGATTCATAGAAATATCATCTCTGATTGCTGTGTGAGGGCACCCTCCTGTTTCAACTCCTAAGATTCTATTTTCATCTAAATCAAGTGTTTTTTTAAGGTAGTTTGCATCTTCTGTTGTATAAATATCATTTGTTACTATTCCTAAGCTATATTTATCTTTCAAAACATTTGTAAGGCTTTCAATCAAAGAAGTCTTACCACTTCCTACTGGGCCTGCTATTCCTATTTTTAGTGCCATTTTTTCTCCTGCTGAATAATTTGTAATTTTATCAACTAAATTTTGATTAGGTTTTTTATTCTAGTTCAAGACGGAAATAGATGAAGTTTACTATAAGTAAATAAATCTATTTACAACTAAGAAATAGGATAAAAAAACAATCAAAACTATGTTGCGAACATTTTGGGTTCTAAATTCTTATGTTTAAATATCACTTCTTCAAAAAGTGGATTAAAATTTGTGATTTTTTCATCAATATTTTTATAATCAAACTCTTCTAAAAATTCATCAAACTCAAATAAAAGTTGTTGAATTTGTGAGGGTTTTATTCTTGATATTTTAAGTGTTGCTGCACAGATGTTTATTAGATTTTTTTTAGTCCACATTACTATAAAATCTTCTATTTTTATATCCATATCAAAGGCTAGTGAGCTTAAAACTAAAAGTTCATTTCCTAAACACTTTTTATTTTCTATTTCTAAAAAGTACTCTTTTACTATTTGCTTTTGGGGCAATGTTTTTGTTTGAGCAAAATAGTTTTCACCTATATGTTTTGAAGCTTTTGCATACTCAAAAGTAAGATATGCTCCTAGATTTTTATCAAGTTTTTTTAACACTACTAGATTTTCACTACTTAAAGCCTCATAAACTTTTTTGATATATACAAACTCTTGTTTTGCATACTGATCATAAATAAAGTTTTTAAGATAATCTCTTAGAGTATCTATATCTTTTACTTCCTCTAAAACCATATGAGGTTCAAGTCCAAAAGAGTGAACAAAAACACCTGAGGGAAAACTTCCATCAAGTATTTGCAAAAATCTACTTAAGCTTTTCAAAGCCTTAGTGTGAGTGGTGTGCTTTTCCATTTGGTTTAAAATACCCTCTTGTTTTTTCTACTTTTATAGATTCATTTTTATAACAATCTTTGATAATATCTTCAATAGATATATCATCTAAAACCACTATTTTCGACTCACTTATTTGTACTGGTTGATGTCTATTTCCTATCTCATAAGCAGTTTTTGCAAAGCTAAGTGCATCTTTAAACTCTAAGATATAAATCATATCTTCACTTCTTGAAACTTTGATAGTAAAGCCATCTTCATCAACTAAAATATCATTTTCATGCAAGTGCGTAAACTTGGCTTTTATTATAAAATCAACACCATTTTTACTTACAGCTGTTAAGTTTGGCTTTTGCATATCAAACCATGATAACTCAACCTCATCATCAAAACTGATGTCTTTTTTTATCTCTATTATTTTTTTAATCATTTTTATTCCTTAAAAGTGCCCATTTTAAAATAAGAAGTATTTCTTAGCCATTGGCACTTCACTTACATAATTTGACTCTATTAGTTTTCCATCAACTCTTACATCATAAGTTTCAGGGTCAACCTCAACCTCACCTATAAAATCATTTAGTTTCATATCTTTTTTGCCTATATTTCTTGTGTTTTTTACACTTAAAACTTGTTTGTTTATTCCAAGTTTACTAGCTAGATTTTCACTTGCTACTTTTGAAGTAAAAATTGCACTTGTTTTAGCACTAGCCTTTCCTAAACTTCCAAACATAGGTCTATACATATTTGGCTCAGGTGTAGGAATAGAAGCATTACTATCTCCCATCATAGCAAGTGCGATGAATCCACCTTTTATTACAAGCTCTGGTTTCACTCCAAAAAATGCCCTATTCCATAAAACTAAATCAGCCATTTTTCCAACTTCAACACTTCCCACATACTCATCAATCCCACAAGCAATGGCAGGGTTTATAGTGTATTTTGCAATGTATCTTTTGATTCTTTCATTATCACTTTTTTCATCATCACCCTCAAGAGCTCCTCTTTGTTTTTTCATAGAGTCAGCAACTTGCCAAGTTCTTATTATTACCTCTCCTACTCTTCCCATAGCTTGTGAGTCAGAACTTGTAATAGAAATAGCTCCTATATCTTGTAGTACATCCTCAGCTGCAATAGTATTTCCTCTGATTCTACTTTCTGCAAAGCTTACATCCTCTGGAATTTTAGGACTTAAGTGATGACAAACCATAAGCATATCAAGATGTTCTTCAATAGTATTTTTTGTATATGGAAGTGTTGGGTTTGTACTTGAAGGTAAGATATTTGCTAAACCTGCAACTTTCATAATATCAGGGGCATGACCACCACCAGCACCTTCACTATGGAAAGTATGAATAGTTCTATTTTTAAAACTATCAACCGTATTATCCACAAAACCTGACTCATTTAAAGTATCTGTGTGAATCGCTACTTGTATATCAAAATCATCTGCAACACTAAGACATGTATCAATAGCCTTTGGTGTACTTCCCCAGTCTTCATGAAGTTTAAGTCCCATAGCTCCTGCTTCTATTTGCATTTTTAAAGCTTCGTAACTTGAACTATTTCCTTTTCCCATAAATCCAAAGTTCATAGGTATATCATCTACACTTTGAATCATCTTTGATATATTCCATTCACCTGGCGTACAAGTTGTGGCATTTGTTCCTGTATTTGGCCCAGTACCACCTCCAAGCATAGAAGTAACACCACTTGCTAGTGCTTCATCAATTTGCCCAGGAGAGATATAGTGAATATGTGAGTCAATTCCCCCTGCTGTTATGATTTTTCCCTCAGCTGAAAGTATTTCTGTGTTTGCACCAATCTCTAAACCTTCACTAATACCATCACAAAGATTTGGATTTCCTGCTTTTCCAATAGCACTAATTAAGCCATCTTTTATTCCAATATCAGCTTTATAAATTCCTGTATAGTCAATAATAGTGGCATTTGTAATAATCAAATCACAAGTAACAGTTGCTGTTGGACTTTGAGCCATACCATCTCTAATAGTCTTACCCCCACCAAATTTAACCTCTTCACCATAAGTAGTATAATCTTTTTCAATTTTCGCTATTAATGAAGTATCAGCTAATCTAAATCTATCACCCTTTGTTGGACCATACATAGAAGCATATTTTTGTTTACTTATCTTCATCACACTCTCCTAAAAACTTCTCTAAATTTTTCTTAGCTTTTTTCTTAGTTTCTTCATCATCTAAAAAGCCTTCAACTAAACCATTAAAACCACTCATATATCTTTTTCCAGTAAAGGCAACTAAATCAACTTGTTTTTTAGAACCTGGTTCAAATCTTACAGATGTTCCAGCAGGCACATCAAGTCTTTTTCCATAAGCCTCAAATCTTTCAAAATCAAGCTCTTTATTTACCTCAAAGAAGTGATAATGCGAACCTATTTGAACTGGTCTATCCCCTTTGTTTTCTACTTCTATTGTAGTAATCTTGGCATTTTCATTTAGTATAAGTTCTTCATCATCTACTAAATACTCTCCTGGAACTTCTATATCTTTTGGAGTTGGTATTGGATTATGAACAGTTACTAATTTAGTTCCATCATCAAAAGTAGCTTCTACTTGAACCATAGAAATCATAGAAGCAACCTCTGGCATCACATCATCTTGTTTTAAAACTTTAGTTGCATCAACCATAAGCTTAGCTACACTTTTTCCATCTCTAGCACCTTCTATAATATATGAAGTAATAATTGCTACAGCTTCTGGATAGTTAAGTTTTAAGCCTCTATCTTTTCTCTCAAGGGCTAATTTTGCTGCTATATAAATTTGCAGTTTTTCTGATTCACGATTTGTAAGAAACACACTTTCTCCTTTTATTGTTTTCCTAAATTAAACTCTTTTTTATTTAGACTTTTTCTATATAAAGCCCAAATAAAAAAGATTTCTTTTCTTAAACTATTCATATTCTCATGGGATATTACAGCTATAAGCATTTTTTGATTTGAAGAGTAAGTTATACTTTCAAAACCACTTTTATAAACTTCATTTAAAAACTCTTCATTGTTATTTGTTTTGATATAAAGCTTGGCAAAAAAGTTTTGTTTACTTTTTTTTCTTTTCATATAATCTTTTAGTTGTACTCCACTTACATCAAACTTTTCTTGATACTCTAAACTTTTGTTTTCATAAAAAGAGTTTTTCATAAGCATAGAAGTAAAATCAAAGTTTTCATAACTTCTTCCACGACTTAAAATATCAGTATAAAAAAACGTACAACTTTCATCGAAAGTTAGCCTAAAAAGTTGTATATATTTTGATTGTTCATACAAAATCAACTCGTCATTTATAAACTCCAAGTTCGCGCCTTTTTGAAGTTTGATATTGATATAGTTGATTCCATACTCTTTTTTTGATTTATAAATCTTAGTTGCAGATTCAGTTGTAAGAACTAAGTTTGATTTATTTAAAGATACTTGAAGTTTAATCCTATCTTTTGGAAATATCCCCTCACCTATATTTAAAAGTTTTATATAGTTTTCATCTTCGTTAAAATAGTAATATCGTGAAGGTAAAAGTAGTTTATCTAAACTAAATACATCTTCTTTAAAATCAAACTTTATGCTCATAAATCCTCTTTATATGTTTATAATTTCAAAATATTCTAACTAAAAAGTTTTCATCATTTTTTCTACACTTGTATATAAAACAATCAAACCGACATATATTTGTTTACAATCTCATCACTTAGTTCATTGATTTCACCATTTGCAACAACACTACCTCTATCTAATACATAAAAGTCATCTCCATGTCGTCTTGCAAAAGGAAGTTTTTGCTCAACTAACATAACTGTCATATCCTCTTCTTTTGTAAGATAATCAATAACCTCACCTATTTGAGCTACGATATTTGGTTGTATTCCCTCACTTGGTTCGTCCAAGATTAGAAATTTTGGGTCTATACATAAAGCCCTTGCAATTGCAAGTTGTTGTTGCTGACCTCCACTTAAGTCTCCACCTTTTCTTTTTTGCATATCTTTTAAAACAGGGAAAAGCTCATAGATTTTTTCAGGTACTTTTTTGATTTTATTTCTATTTGCTAGAACTCCTATTTGAAGATTTTCTAAAACTGTAAGTTGTGAAAATATCTCTCTTCCTTGTGGTACATATCCTATGGCAATACCTGCTCTTTTATGGTCACTAAGTTTTGAAATATCATTTCCATCATATAAAAGCTGTCCATCTTTTATGGGAAGTAAGCCCATGATTACTTTACTTAGTGTTGTTTTTCCAACACCATTTCTTCCCATAATACAAGTGCATCTACCTTTTTTAAGCTCTAAGCTTAAATCCCAAAGAGTATGACTTTGTCCATAGTATTGATTTATTTTTTCTATTTTTAACATAATGTTTTTACTCTCCTAGGTATACTTGTCTTACTTTCTCATTGTTCTGTATAGCATCCATACTTCCCTCAGCTAAAACAGAACCCTCATGTAAAACTGTAACTTTTTTAGCGATACTTCTAATAAACTCCATATCATGCTCTACAACTACAACTGCATTATCTTTTGCTAGATTTGTTAGAATCTGGGCTGTATTTTCCACTTCTTGAGGAGTCATTCCTGCAACTGGTTCATCTACTAGTAGAAGTTTTGGTTCTTGCATTATTAGCATTCCTATTTCTAACCACTGTTTTTGTCCGTGGGATAAAATACCTGCTTCTTTATGAACTAAATCCTTAAGTCCAATAAGCCCTAAAGTTTCATCTATCTTATCTTTTTGCTCACCATTTAGTTTTGAAAATAGAGTTTTAAAAAATCTCTTATCATCTTTCATGGCAAGCTCTAGGTTTTCAAAAACTGTATTGTTCTGAAAAACAGTTGGTTTTTGGAACTTTCTTCCAATACCTATTTGAGCGATAGTTGGCTCATCAAGACCTAGTAAATCAACAGCCTCACCAAAAACTACATGGCCTTCATCTGGTCTTGTTTTTCCAGTTACTACATCCATCATAGTTGATTTTCCTGCACCATTTGCACCAATAATACATCTAAGCTCACCATAATTTATGGAAAAACTTAGATTATTTAAAGCCTTGAATCCATCAAAACTAACACTTACACCATCAACTAAAAGGATTCTATCTCCTTTTTTTAAATCACCTACATTTTGTTCATTTTCATGTTTTAATAGTTTCATCTTAAGCCTTTTTTAGTTTTGAACTAAGTTGTGAAAACACACCCACAACTCCCTTTGGTAAATAAAGTGTTACTACTACAAATAAAGCACCTAAAGCATATAACCAAACCTCAGGAAGGGCTGATGTAAAGTATGTACTTGCAAAACTTACAACTATAGCTCCAATAATCGCTCCATATAAAGTACCTCTTCCTCCAATAGCAACCCAAATCACAAGCTCAATAGAAAATAAAGGAGAAAATACACCAGGATTTATAATTCCAACTTGTGGCACATATAAAGCCCCTGCAATTGCAGCTAACACAGCTGATACTACAAAGATAAACAGTTTGTATTGCTCAACTTTGTATCCTAAGAATCTTACTCTACTTTCTGCATCTCTAATTGATATAACAACTCTTCCAAGTCTTGAATTTATGATAAATCTACAAACTAAATACCCTAAAACTAAAGCTAAAAAAGTGATGATTAAAAGTGCAACCCTTGTTGTGTCACTTGATAAATCAAAACCTAAAATGTCTTTAAAATCTGTAAGTCCATTGTTTCCACCAAATCCCATATCATTTCTAAAAAATGCTAACATTAAAGCATAAGTTAAAGCTTGAGTTATGATTGATAAATAAACTCCAGTAACCCTACTTTTAAAAGCTAGGTATCCAAATACAAAAGCTAAAATTCCTGGAATTAACATCACCATTAAAAAAGCAAATAGTGGATTATCAAAGCCTTGCCAAAACCAAGGTAACTCTTTTAAGTTCATAAAAACCATAAAATCAGGTAAATCTGGATTTCCATAAACACCTCTATCGCCTATTTGTCTCATAAGATACATAGCCCAAGCATAACCACCAAGAGCAAAAAATGCTCCATGACCAAGACTTAAAACTCCTAAATATCCCCAAACTAAATCCAAAGCCAAAGCTAAAAGTGCAAAGGCTAAATACTTTCCTAAAATAGTTACTGTAAAAGTTGAGATGTAAAATATTGAATCACTTGGAACAAATAAATTACAAAAAGCAACTACAAAAACTACTACTGCTAAAGAAGAAAGAACTATCTTTCCTCCTTTGTCATTTTCTAATATTTTTAAAATTAATGCTTTTCTTTCCATCTAATTAATCCTCAACATCTCTGCCCTTTTGAGGAAATAATCCTCTAGGCTTTTTTTGTATAAATAAAATAATAAACACTAGAATAATAACCTTAGCAAGAACAGCTCCTGAAACAGGTTCTATAAACTTGTTTATCTCACCTAGTGTAAGGGCTGCTATAAATGTACCCCAAAGATTACCAACTCCACCAAATACAACTACCATAAAACTATCAACAATATAAGCTTGTCCTAGGTTTGGTCCTACATTTGTAAGTTGAGATAAGGCAACACCCGCAACACCTGCTATACCTGAACCTATACCAAATGTGATTGCATCAATATAGTTCGATTTTATTCCCATAGCTCTTGCTATTGGTCTGTTTTGAGAAACCGCTCTAACTTTTAATCCAAGAGAAGTTTTTTTCATCACAAATAAGATTGCTAAAAATACAGCAAATGCAAATATAATGATATAAAGTCTGTTGTATGTTAAAAACAGCGTACTATTTACTTCTAAAGCTCCACTCATCCAAGATGGTGTTTTTACTTCTTGATTTAAAGGCGAGTAGATTGTTCTAACTAATTGTTGTAAAATCAAACTAACCCCAAATGTTGCTAAAAGTGTTTCAAGTGGTCTTCCATAAAGATGTCTAATAACCAATCTTTCAATTAAAATCCCAACAATACCACTTACAATAAAAGCAGCAGGAATAGCAATAAGAACCGAGTACTCAATAAGTCCTGGCATAACTTGCTGAATTGTATAAGTTGTATATGCTCCAATCATAATAAGCTCACCATGAGCCATATTAATAACCTTCATAACACCAAAAGTAATAGCTAAACCAATAGCAGCTAAAAGTAGAACAGACCCCATACTTAAACCAAAAAATGCAGTTTCAATAAAAGAGTAAAAAGACTTACTTGATTCAATACTTTTTATTGATTTTTGGGCAGTTTGAACTAAAACTTTATCTTCACTGCTGTTTTTAATCTCATTTAATGTTTGAAGAGATTTAGAAGATAAAAACTCTCCTAGTTTTTTTGTAGCTTCAATTTGTTTTTCTTTTGTTGAAGCATATTTTGCATCAAGATTTGTTTTTATTTCTTCTAAAACCTCTTTTACATCGCTACTTTTCTCTTTGTTTAAAGCTTCTAAAACTAAAGCTTGATTTTTTACATCTAAGTTTTTAAGTAGATTTTTTGCTGACTTAAGTCTTTTGTCTTCATTTTTTGAAAAAAGATTTAATTTAGCAAGTGATTCTTTGATAACACTTCTTAATTTATTGTTTATCTTTATCTTTTTAAAATCATATTTTGATTTTTTATCTAAAGTTTTTTTTGAGAAAACCTCAACAGTTAAATACTCATTTTCTATTTTCTCTTTTAAAAAAACTAAACTTTTATCTTCCTTTGTATAGTAAAGTTTACCCTCAAGTACAGCTTGTAAAATTTCTTCTAAATTATCATTTGTTGAGTATTTTGAAGTTAGATTTAAAATAGCTTTTTCTTTGTTTTTAAAACTATTTGTAATTAAAGAGTTTGCCTCTTCTTTTAAAGTATTTGCATAAGTAAAACCTACTAGCAATAAATTAAGTAATATTATTTTTAAAATATTCATATTAACCTTTCATTATAAAAGTATGGAAGAGAACTTCCATACTTTTATTAATTTGCACCTATACATTTATTAGTTTTTGTGTTGTAGTTTCCACAATTAACTGGTTTAGTCCAGTCAGAAATCAAGTCTTTACTTCCTGGTAAAAAGTCAGACCATGCATCACCTGCAACTTCACCATCTGTTTGCCATACAGTTTCAAATTGACCGTTTTCTTGAATCTCACCAATTAAAACTGGTTTTGTTAAATGGTGGTTTTTAAGCATTTTTGCAGTTCCACCTGTAAGGTTTGGAACAGTAATACCAATCATTGCATCTCTTACTTTATCAACATTAGTAGTTCCAGCTTTTTCTACAGCTTTTACCCACATGTTAAATCCAATATAAGTTGCTTCCATTGGGTCATTTGTAACTCTTTTATCATCTTTGATAAATGTTTTCCACTTAGAAATAAACTCATCATTTGCCTGAGACTCAGCACTTTGGAAGTAGTTCCATGCAGCTAAGTGACCAACTAAAGGTTTAGTATCAATTCCTGACAATTCTTCTTCACCAACAGAGAATGCAACTACTGGAATATTTTCAGAAGTAATACCTTGGTTTCCTAACTCTTTATAAAATGGTACATTTGCATCACCATTGATTGTAGAAACAACTGCTGTTTTCTTCCCAGCACTACCAAACTTCTTAACATCACTTACAATACTTTGCCAGTCAGAGTGACCAAATGGTGTATAGTTAACCATAATATCTGAAGCAGCAACCCCTTTTGCTTTTAAATATGCTTCTAAAATTTTGTTTGTTGTTCTTGGATATACATAGTCAGTTCCTGCTAAAACCCATCTTTTAACACCAACTTCATTCATTAAGTAATCAACTGCTGGAATTGCCTGCTGATTTGGCGCAGCACCTGTATAAAATACATTTTTAGAAGACTCTTCCCCTTCATATTGAACAGGATAGAATAATAAACCATTTAACTCTTCAACCACAGGTAAAACAGATTTTCTAGATACTGATGTCCAACATCCAAAAGTAACATCTACCTTATCTTTAGTTAAAAGACCTCTCATTTTTTCTGCAAATAAAGGCCAGTTTGAGGCAGGGTCAACAACTACAGGCTCTAATTTTTTACCTAGTAGTCCACCTTTTTTATTTTGCTCTTCTATTAGCATTAAAACTGTATCTTTAAGTGTTGTCTCACTAATAGCCATAGTTCCTGATAAAGAGTGTAAAACACCAACTTTAATTGTATCAGCAGCTTGTGCCATTAAACTCATACTAACCAACGCCGAAGCAGCTAAGGCTTTTGCAAATCTTTTCTTCATGAATTCTCCTTTTTAATTCAAGTCATCTTGACTTCTAAAAAGAAGTATAAAAAAGAAGTGTTGTTTTAGTGTTGTTTTTTAGATTAAAAATAAAGACTTAGTGTATATATTTTATACACAAGTCATTTATCTTACTGTAGTTAAAATCATCTAGTAGGACTTTTATATAAGCCTTTTGATCCTCTAATAGTTTATAAGTTTCAAGAAGTTCAACTATCTTATCTTCATTCATATCTAAACTATATTTTTTTAATAGTTCAAAAAAAGTTTTAGAGATGCCACTAAAACTATCTTCTATATTTTCTACTTTTACAGTTTTAGGTAAAGTTTGAGGTTTTGAACTTAGATTTAAATATTTTGAGATTTTAGAAATAAGTTCATTTTCATCTATTGGTTTACTTATGAAGTCATTTGCACCACAAGCTAAAGCTTGTGTTTTATCTTCCTCATATACATTTGCAGAAATAGCAATAATAGGCAAGTCTAAATTTAATTGTTCTCTTATTATCTTCATAGTTTCTAAACCATTTAAATCCTTCATCAAAATATCCATACATACTAAATCTATATCATACTTTGAGATTAACTCCAAAGCTTCTTTACCACTACTTGCTTCATATGTTTTAAATTTATATTGTTCTAATATTTTACAAATCAAATCCCTATTTACTTTTATATCATCAACCACTAAGATAGTTTTATTTTTATTTTCTATTATTGGATTAGTCTCAAACTCTAAAACATCTACTTTTTTAACTTTATCTTGTGATAATTCATATTCAATACTAAAAAAGAATTGAGTTCCTTTATTTATTTGGCTCTTAACATAAATATCTCCACCCATTAAAGTAACTAACTCTTTAGTAATAGATAAGCCAAGACCTGTTCCTTTTAGTTTAAACTCATCATCAACTTGCTCAAATGGCTTAAATATCTTTTCTAAATCTTCTTTTTTTATTCCTTTTCCACTATCTTTTACTTCAAAGAAAAGCTTTTTATTTTTTTCATAAATATTTACTATAATCTTTCCTTCTTTATTGGTAAACTTTAAAGAGTTTCCTAGCAGATTTATAAGTATTTGTTTTAATCTTTGCTCATCTGTTTTTATATATTTAGGAAGAGTTGATAAGAAATTTATCTCAAAATCAATATCCTTTGATTTACATCTAAAACTAAAAATTGAGTCAATCTCTTTTACTAAATCATGAAAGTCAAAACTTATTGGTCTTATCTCAATTTTTCCTGCTTCTATTTTTGAAAGTTCTAAGATTTCATTTATGATATTCAAAAGATGTTTACCACTTTTTTGTATGATATTTAAACTCTCTTTTTCATTTTTGTTTATAGAGGTTGATTTTTGAAGTAAACTTGTAAAACCTAAGATAGCATTTAGTGGTGTTCTTAATTCATGGCTCATTCTTGCTAGGAAGATGGATTTTGCTTTATTTGCATTTTTGGCTTCATTTATTGCTATTTTTAACTTAGATTCACTACTTATAAGTTTTGTAGTATTATCTTTAAAAATCTCTACAGCACCTATCATATCACCTATTTCATCATCGTATTTATTTTTTTCTAACTCAACACTCATATCATTTTTTGAAAGTCTTAACATGATTTTTCTAAGTAAATCAAGGGGGTAAACTATTCTAAAAAGAATAATAAAAAAGGAAGTTAAAAATATAAGTATAGATAAAACCACAATCACATTTACATTTAGTTCTTGTTGTTTTACTACATTAGCAGCCTCAATAACTTTTTGTTTTGTTCTTTTTTCAAAGGCTTTATAAAAAGTATCTAAAGGCTTCATAATTCTAATCTTTGCCTCATGATACTGCCTTGAGTGCATAATCTCTCTTGCTAATTTAAAATTTGGTTTATCTTTGATTGTATAGTTTCCTTCACTATCTTCAAAGATACCTTTTACGGCATTCATTGCTTTATGCTCTAATCTTGTCAAATCATCTGATTCATTTTGTGAAGTAAAAAGTAAGTTTAACTCCTCATCTGGGAAGTTTGCTTCTTTCATCAACTGTCTTAAAGGTATTTTTTTTCCATCAAGTTTTGCCACACTTCCATCAATAGTTAAAAAATCCCAAAAAATACCATTATATCTTTGGGGTCTTGGTTTTAATCCATTTCTTATATCAAGAACAGTTTTATACTGCTGTTCAAACATAGGATTTCCTGTTATTACATATGTTCTTGCCATTCTTGTTAAATCATCACTACTTTGTCTTAACTCATGGGCTAAGATAAGTGATTTGTATTGCATTTCATAAGCGTCTTCTAAATCAATGGTTGCTTTTTGATATTTATTAATCACAATTGCCATACTTATAAAAGCAACTGTATTAAAAATAAACAGCAACATAAAAAGTTTCTTCAATTTCACCTAAAATCCTAAATCTATCTTTATATCTATTTGCTTATAATTGTAACAACTAGCAAAAGCAAAAAGAGTAAACATATGAATAGAAAATATACAGTACTTATAATAGATGATAAAATTGAAAACTTAAAGTATTTAAAAGAGATTTTAAAAGATGAACCTTATGAATTAAAAGCAAGTCCAGATGCACTATTTGCCATAGAAGCAGCAAAAGAAAATCCACCAAATCTTATACTTCTTGATATAAAAATGCCAAATATCGATGGTTTTGAAGTATGTAAAATAGTAAAAGAAGATGAAAAACTAAAAGAAATACCTATTATTTTTATAAGTGCTTTAGATGATGTTTCTATAAAAGTAAAAGCTTTTGAACAAGGTGGTGTTGATTATATTACTAAGCCTTTTGAACAAGAAGAAGTAAAAGCTAGAATAAAAACTCAACTTCAAATCTATGAAAACAAACAAACAATCTCAAAGTTACTAAATCAACAAGACTTTTTTTTAAAAAAAATCATTCATGAAATAAATACTCCTTTAAGTGTAATCTCTTTAAATGTAGATAGTTTAGAAGAACAAATAGGACAAAAAGAACAACTTGAAGTTATAAAAGCCTCTTCAAAATCACTCTCATCAATCTACAATGATTTATACTTTTTAACAAAAAAACAAACAAGAGAAAAGTCAAATGAAAAGATAGATTTAATTTCATTTTTATCTTCAAGAGTACAGTTCTTTGATGAGATTGCAAAAACTAAAAACATTCATATTCATCTTGAAATATATAAAGAGTTTGAGCTTTTTATGGATAGATATGAACTTGAAAGAGTAATTGATAACACCCTTTCAAATGCCATAAAATACTCTTTTGAAAGTGAGGATATAGAAATAGTTTTAGATTATGAAACAGAAGGGAAAATTGAAGTAAAAAACAAAGGTATTATTATAGAAGATACAGACTCAATTTTTGAAGCATACTATCAACAAAAAAATAAAAATATTGGCTTAGGTTTAGGCTTAAATATTGTAAAAGAGATTTGCCAAAACAATAAAATACAAATAGATATAAAATCAAGTAAAGAAGAGACAAGTTTCTCTTATATTTTTCCAACAAATATGACAAAGGAAGTTTTATGAAAATACTATTATTAGAAGACGACCATAATCTAAATAAAATCATAAAAGTTTCCTTAGAGAAAAAAGGTTTTTTTATAGATAGTTTTATAGATGGATATAAGGCTGTTGATAAAATACTAAATGATAGTTATGATTTATATATATTAGATGTAAATGTTTTAGGTTTTGATGGGCATAAAACTTTGGAATTTATTAGACAAAAAGATATAAATACTCCTGTCATTATGATAAGTGCAAAAATTGATATTGAAAATATCAAAAAGTCATACAATCTTGGATGTAATGATTATATTAAAAAACCTTTTGATTTTGAAGAGTTGTATCTGAGAATTGAGTATCATTTATCTCATTTAAATTTAGAGAAAAATAGTGAGCTATTAAAAGACTTAGGCAATAATTTTTCTTTTGATTTAATAGAGCAAAGACTTTATAAACATAAACATGAGATTGATTTAACTACAAAAGAAAAGCTTCTTCTTACACTTTTTTCAAAAAATATCAATAAAACAGTTACAAATGAGATGATTCATGAGTATGTATGGAGTTCAAGACAAATGCAAACAGTTAGTATGAGAAGTGTAATTCATAAATTAAAACAAAAATTAAAAAGTGGAATGATTATAAACTTAAGAGGTGTGGGATATAAATTGATTAAATGAGTTGAGAGAAAAGCTTCTTTTAGAAGCTTTCCCACTCATCATCACTACTTGTATCAGTAAATGACTGGCTTGTACTTGCAGCTGGTGCTGGCGTACTTTTTTGTGTTTGAGTTCTAGTCTCTTTTGGTTTAGAAGATGAAGTTTTAGTATTAGTTTGAACTCTAAGCTCTGCTAAAATCTCTTCAGAACTTTTATTACTTAACTTAACTGCTTCACTTTTAATACTCTCTTTTCCAATAAACTCTTTTTCATTTGCCTGTTGAACAATTAATTTTGCTATCTCATCAGTTTGCATAGCAATACTATGAGTAGTATTAGAAATCACAACATTTTGTTGAGTTTGTTGGTCAAGTTGAGTTACTGCGTCATTAATTTGTTCAATTCCAGCTCTTTGCTCTCTTGAAGCTTCTGAAATAGTTGCAATTAATTCTGTTGTTTTTAAGATACTTTTATTTAAAGATTCATAACCTTTAATCATCTTATCAGCACCATCTTTACCAGCATTTGCTTTTTCAGTTGCTTTTTCAACAATATCTTTAATCTCTTTTGCAGCTTCTGCAGATCTTGCTGCAAGATTTCTAACTTCTTGTGCTACAACTGCGAAACCTTTTCCTGCTTCACCTGCTGTTGCTGCTTCTACTGCTGCATTTAATGAAAGAATATTTGTTTGGAATGCAATTTGATCAATTACAGTAATTGCCTCTGCAATATCTTGTGTTTGCTCATTAATTTCATCCATAGATTTTACAGTTCCAGTTGCTAAATCTTGTCCAATCTGGATTGATTTAGATAACTCTTCTGAGTTTGCCGCCATTGTTGTAATACTATCAGTATTATTGATAATTGTACTTGTAATCTCTTCAAGAGCTGCTGCCGTTTCTTCTAATGCTGCTGCTGTTGTTGTAGAGTTTTTATTTAATTTATCAACATTTTCAAGTAATACATCAGAACTTGCATCTAATGTTAAACCATTTTGTTTATTCTCTGCTAACATATCATTAATAATCTTAGATAGTTCATTGATAGCAACTTCAACTTTTCCTCTAGCATCTTTGATATTATCTCTAAAGTCTAGTTGTCCATAATTAGATAATACATCTAGAATCACATTTGTATCTCTACCAATATTATTCTCTAAATTATCTAACATCTCATTAATTTGAGTTTGTAATATTTGTAAAGCTTCAGTTTGAGTTGTTTTTTCAACTCTACTATCTAAATATCCATCTTTAATATTACTTACAACTCTTGTTACATCTTTAATTAATGCGGCGTCTTGTTCTATTAAAGATTTTGTTTTTACAACATTTTGATTAATGATTTTTGCCATTCTTCCAATTTCGTCATTAGCACTATCATCTAAATGATCAACATCATCTTTCTCTTTATTTATATATTTAAAGAAGTTTAATAAACCATCTTGGAAATCTTGTAAAGGTTTAAAGATTGCTTTATTTGATAATACTGCCATTAAGAAAGCTAAAACAATCATAATGATAAAAATAATTATACAGTTTCTGATAATTACATTTAAAATTTGTTCTTGAGTTTCAGCTTCCATTTCAGCAATTTTCACTTCAATATTATCAACATAAGCACCTGTTCCTATAATCCAATCCCAAGGCTCAAACTTTTTAACATATGAGAATTTTAATCTAGGGTCACCAACTTTTCCTGGTCTATCCCATTTATAACTAACTAAACCACCCTCTTTTGATTTATTAGCAACTTTTGACATTTCAACAAAATGTCTTTTTCCTGAGGCATCAGCATTATTAGTTAAGTCTTTTCCATTTAAAGCTGGTTTTAATGGATGCATTACCATTTTAGGATATGAGTCATTAATCCAGTAATATCCATCTGTTCCATATCTCATATCAGCAATAGCTTTAAGAGCATCTTCTTGTAATCTTGAAGTTACATCATCAACATATTCACCAGTTCCAACTACCCAACCAAAAGGCTCAAATAGTTTAACAAAAGATACTTTATCTTGAGGAGCTTCATATCCAGGTTTTGGCCATACATAATCTACGAATCCTTCACCTTTTTGTTTTGCAACTTTTGCAAATTCGAAGAATATTCTTTTTCCACCTTTATCTTTATATTGAGATAAGTCTTTTCCATCAAGTTGTGGTTTAATTGGATGCATTACAATATTTGCATCTAAGTCATTCATCCAGAAATATCCACTTTTTCCATATCTAGTAGATTTTACTGCTGTTTTAACTAACTCTTTTAACTCATCATCAGAAACTTTACCTTTATACTTTTCATAAGTTCCTTCCATTACAGATAACATAAAACCTGTTTGTTCTTTTAAGTAATTTTGAACTTCAGCTTTTACTTTATCTTTAGCAGTTCTTGCATGATAAGATTCAACTGTCTTCATAGCTAAAGATATATAGTTTTCTAACTCTTTCTCTTTAGATTTGTACGCATCAGCTTTAAACTTTTCAATCACAGCCTCAGAAGTCTCTTGTAAAGAGATAATTGACTGAACAATCATAGCAACAGAAACTACTACAATTGATGTGATTACAATTATTAAAAGCTTTGCTTTAATCGATATAGATTTAAACATTACCGCCCCTTTTTTTCTTTTCATAAAAATTGTTAAATAACAACCCTTATTTATTAATAACTCTTATAAACCCCATAAAGAATTATTAGCTTAAGTAAATAATATTCTGTTTTTAATTAAAATAACTTTAATATGAAAAAGGCAAGATTAAACATTTATTAATTACTTTTTATCCTACGATAAGTTACATTTTTCTAGTTTTTCTCATCTTCATGGCTCTTACCAAATAGATATTTTTGTGATGTTTTAACAGAAAAATATCTTACTATAAGTAAGAATGCAATTACACCTGACAATATAAGTAAATTATAGTTTACCGAACTATTAAATATAGCTTCTATCGTACTTAACTCTTCTTTATTTACTTTTACAACATTTACAATAAACTCTCTTAAAGCTAAAATTATAAACGCATCAACAAGTAAACTTAAAGCAACCCTTTGTTCCCGTATATAGTTTATTACAGCACGAACAATCTCTAAAAAAATTATAAAGTAAAGCATATAGATAATAAAATCCATCAACATATCTAAAGCCAAAGCAATAATAAATAAAACTGAGGCTATTGCTAACTCAATATATAATTTGTCAGAGAAAAAATTTAAAATTGTTTTTTTCATAAGTCTCCTAATCTATTACTACTTTTATGGCTAACCAATCTTGAGGTATTTGATTGATTGAATTATTTGCCATAAATATTATTGAAGCAATCATAGCTCTAGCACTAGAATCACCACCAGCTTTTGCATTTTCTATTAACATCTCTTTTAAGTTATCATATTTTAAAAGAAGATGTAATGTTCCTGCAAAACCTTGGTCAATATCACATGCTGGACCAAAACCTCTAATAGTTTTTACTGTCTCTTCATTTTTTGAAGCAATTGCATTTTTTATATGTTCTTGAATTGTTATGTTAAAATCATCTTTTATCATAAGTATTGATTCTTCAATACCTTTTTTATCTAAAACTTTTAGCAATAATCTTGCAAAAAACTTGGCTGTACTTAAAGCTTTTGCAGAGTTATGTGTAAGCTTTACAAACTTTTCCACATTTTCTAAAAACTCTTCTTTTGTTTTTGATACTTTTAATAATGGAGCAATTCTTCCAACTATTGATAAATCAGTAGAGCTTGAACCACTTGGAGATACATTATTTTGTATATTTTCTAAAGTATTTCTCGATGCACCATCAATATAACCATTATAGCTATTCATTTTTGCAAGCCAAAAGTTTAAAAACTCATCTGCATTAAACTCTTCTTTGTCTTTTAGAAACTCATATAACCAATATGTTTGATCTCCATAGTGAGTAAACTCACCAACTTGTTTGTCTTTATGCCAGATAGAAAGAGGTTTATTTAGTTGTGAATAATCTATTGAACTATCAGCTAACTGCTTTTCATCATAAACCCAATGTGTACCTAAACAATATGCATCTGTAACAAGAGAAGTTAAAACTAACTCTTTTACTTTTTTTTGATCAAACATTTTTTCTCCTTATTATTTATCTATTCCAATTTTTATAATTTGTAAAAGCAGGGAACTGTTCTTTAAACTCTTCTTTATCAAATAAGAAACAGTAAGAATCCATATATGCACAAAGTAAGTCATAAGAGTCTTTTATTTCTTGAAACTTTTCGTGACTTCCCTCTGGCATATCAGGATGATATCTTTTTGATAACTTTAAGTATTTTTGCTTTAAATCTTTTCTTGAAGTTCTAGTTAAAACACCTAAAGTATCCACTGCTTTTTCAAACTCTTCATAATCCATTTTAATCCCTAATTTTATAATCAATTATATTCTACAATATTTTTTTTAAATGAATATAGTATACTACAACTATAATATAAATTTTAGGAGAATATATGAAATCAACACTTTATCATATTCATGACCCCATGTGTTCATGGTGTTACGCTTTTAAACCAACTCTTGATAAGCTAAGAAAAGAACTTCCTTCAAATGTAGAACTAGTTCATGTAGTAGGTGGATTAGCAAGACACTCAAGTGAAGAAATGCCAAAAGAACAACAACAAACTATTCAAAATATTTGGCATCAAATTACAAATGAAGTGGGAACTACATTTAATCATGATTTTTGGAGTAAATGTACACCAAGAAGGTCAACATATTTAGCATGTCAAGCTACAATGTTAGCTAGATATGAGAATAAAGAAGATGAGATGATAGAAGCAATTCAACAAGCTTATTATCAAGAAGCAAAAAATCCAAGTGATGCTTCAACTTTAATAGAGTTAGCAAAAAAAATCGGTCTAGATGAAAAGAAATTTGAAGAAGATTTAAAAAGTGAAAAAATAGAAGAAGATTTACAAAATGAGCTTAATTTAAGAAGGTCACTAAAAGTAAGAGTATTCCCCTCACTTGTATTAAAATACAAAAAAGAGCTTTATCCAATAAATATAAAATATAATGACCATCAAGCTATGTTAAAGCAAATTGTGGATTTAACACAAAATATCTATTTTTAAAAAAGGATTAAACTCCTTTTTTAAACCTCATTTTTTATTATCTTTAATAACTTATATTATATAATGACATTGAATGTTATAAAAGGTAAAAAATGATAAAAACAAATAATGATAAGCTTATAATTTTTTTTATAAAGTATGCACCTATTATATTTGTTATTATCTTTTCAATAATCGCTACGAAAATTATTTTAAATGAAAAAGAAGCTGCCTATAAAAAAGAAATACTAGAACTTGAAAAAAACTACTATGAAAGAAACAAAACTAGAGTATATGAAGAAGTTCAAAGAGTCTATGATTATATTGAAAGTGAAAAAAACAATACTGAAAATGAACTAAAAAGTTTTATCAAAGAGAAAGTATATTTAGCCCATGATATAGCTTCAAAAATCTATGAGAACAATAAACACACAAAATCAAAAGAAGAGATTCTATCAATAATAAAAACAACCCTTGGAAGTATTATTTTTAATGAAGGAAGAGGTTATTTTTTTATAAATGATAAATATGGAAACAATCTTTTACAACCTTTAAATAAAAATATTGAAGGTAAAAACTATTCTAATTTTAAAGATAAAGAAGGTAACTATCCTGTTAGAAAAATGATTGAAACTATTAAAAACAAGAGTGAAAATTTCGATTCTTATTTTTGGTATAAAAACAATGATACAAAAAAAGCTTATAAGAAAATATCTTTCTATAAATATTTTGAACCTTACGATATTATAATTGGAACAGGAGAATATATAGTTGACTTCGAAAGCAAACTAAAAACAAAGATTTTAAACTATATACAAAAAATCAGATACGCAAATAATGCGTACATCTTTGTAATTGACTTTGATGGTAAATATCTAGCACATTATAAAACTAATCTAATAGGAAAAAATAGAATTAATTTTAAAAACAATGCGGGTAAATATTTAGTACAAGATATAATTAATTTTGCAAAAAATCATGATGGTAAATATATGACTTATGTTGCAACAATAAATACAGATAAAAGTGCATTAAGTAACAAAAAAATATCTTACATAAGAAAATTTGAACCTTATAGATGGGCAATAGGTACTGGATTTTATACTGAAAATCTAAATAAAAAAATTGAAGAAAAAAAGCTTTTACTAGAGAAAAAAAAGAAAGATAATATTGAAACTATTTCAAAAATAAGCATACTTACAACGCTACTTCTTTTAATCATTTCATTTTTCATTTCAAGGGTTTTAGAAAACAGATTACAGCTATATAAAGAAGAGATTGAAAGAAAAATTCTAGAAAACAAAGAAAAAGATGATTTAATGTCTCAACAATCAAAAATGGCAACAATGGGAGAGATGATAGCAAATATTGCCCACCAATGGAAACAACCACTAAATCAAATTTCAACAATATCTTCTGGTATAAAAATGCAAAATGAGTTAAATTATTTAAATCTACAAGATATCAATGCTCAAATGGATAAGATTACAAAGTCAACAAGATATTTATCTGAAACAATAGATGATTTTAAAAACTTCTTTTCACCACACAAACAAATCACAACTTTTGATGTAAGAGAAACAATAAATAGAACACTAAAACTTTTAGAAAGCTCTATTAAAACTCATAATATTAAAGTTATAAAAGAAGATAAAAGTATTCTAATTGAAAATAATGAAAATGAATTACTTCAAGTTTTAGTAAATATTATTAAAAATGCTTCAGAAGCACTTGAAGATAAAAAAGAACTACTTGATAAAAAGTTAATATTTATTAAAACTTCAGTAGAAGATCAAACATTAAAAATCAAGATTTGTGATAATGCAAAAGGTATAGATGAAAATATAATAAAAAATATCTTTAATCCATACTTTACAACAAAAGGTAATGAGGGGACTGGTATAGGTCTTTATATGTCAAAAAACATTATAGTTCAAAGCTTAAAAGGAAAACTTTTAGTAAAAAATAACTCTTTTGAATATGAAGGAGAAGAACAAATTGGAGCACAATTCGTAATAGAATTGCCATTGTCATAAAAGCCTTTATTTTAAGGGCTTATAAGTTAACTATTTTTTTTATTGTTCCAAATTTGTACTAGTAATGTTCTAATCTAAAAGAAAAGAACCTCTCTTCTTTTTCTCACTCTTTACATATTTAGCATAAACTTGTAAAGTAATATTTGCATTCTTATGACCTAACATTGATGAAACCCAGAGAATATCTTCTCCATTAGAAATCATCATTGATGCAAAAGTATGTCTCATTTGATATAAAGTTCTATGTTCTATGTTTAAATTTTTAAGAACCTTCTCCCAATAAGTAATTGATATTTTTGTAGCTGAATAATAAGGTTTTTTAAACCTAGTTAAAAACACATAATCATCATTAAAACCTTTATATAATTTTATGTGATTATTTAAGTATGGAAGAAGAATATCTAATATCTCAACTTCTCTAAAACTAGATAATGTTTTCGGAACAGTTTCTATTCCTTTATTTCTAGTCTTATTAACTTTTATAACTCTATTCTCTAAATCAATATCACTATATCTTAAAGCTGTAATCTCTCCAGTTCTAAGTCCTCCAAAGAAACCTATTGCAAAAAAGGCTTTTATTTTATCAGGAGTTACATCTAATATTTTAAATATCTGCTCTTTTGACAAAGGATTAATCTTTTTAATAGTTTCTATTTTTGGAAATTTCACAAGAGATAAAGGGTTTTTTGGAATTATTTCATCTCTTAATGCATCTTCAAATATACCATTAAATATAGCTCTTATACTTTGAATATATTTACTTGAAAAATCTTCTTGTAATTTACTTTGCCATAAAGATAAGTCAGAAGCTTTTATAGAATTAATTTTTTTATTTCCAAAATAAGGAATTATATGCTTTTTAAAAATACCTTCATAAGCCTTTGTAGTTAAAACTTTACGATTCTTTTTATTAATTTGTATGCTAATATCAATCATTTCTTTAACAGTTGGAACAGTTTTGTTTTCAAAGAACTCTCCACTATGTACCTTTAAAAGCATTTGTGGAATTATTTGTGCTTGGGCTAATTTTCTATTAGCTTTACTATCTTCTATATTTAGTGATTTCTTAATCACTTTACCATCTAAACTAAACCTTACCCAAAGTTTTTTCCCTCTAGTGTAAAGTTTAGGTTGTGTCATTTTAATCATGTGTTTATCCTTTTGAAAAACACCTTGATTTTAATACTTCTAAACGACTTAATTTTACTATAACTCATATTAAATCTTTAATAACATTATTAGCTATTTCTTTTGCATTCATTTTTGTTAATGTATGCATAACCCAGTTATCTAATTCTAGCTTATCAAATAAAACTCTACCAGCCTTTTTATAGTAGTGTTTACCTTCAATTAGATAATTATCTTTTAGTTTGTGGATATGCTCTTTTGAATATCCAAGATAATAAGATGCTTCTTTTGTATTTAGCCATCTTTTCTCACTATTAATTTTTTGTTCTAATGTATTTAATTTCTCTAATACTTCGTTTATTTTTTCTAAATTCTCAAATGGTATATTCATTGTTTTAATTCTCCTTTGATTATCTGTTTAAGGGAGGGAATAAATCCCTCAATGCTGTATATACTTTTTAAAAAAGTATCAAAAACCTTGTGCCTCATTTGGTGTAATATCTAATACTAAATTTCTCTTTGTAGCTTCTTTTAAAGCAACATAGTAAATATGCTTATCTCTTGAAGATAAATGTTTCTTCTCTTTTGTTTTGTCTAGATAAATAAGTAAGTCATAATCTTGTAATTTAGATACTGTTTCAGTTCTAAGAGGTTTAATTAAATTTCCATCTTCTAATAATCTAAGGTTTTCAGTTGAGCCATCTTGATTTACAATCTCTACTTCTGTATATCTTTTCTTTAATTCTTTGTTTGTAGTTGTTTTATTTAATGACTCTTTTGCATCTTTAAATAACTCATCTAAAAAATTTGAATTAATGTTTAGATTGTTTATAAATGCTTTTCTAATTAAAGCTATATACTCTAACTTGAACTTATAATCATCATATATTGAAATAGCTCTTTTAACTCTACTTAGTGGTAATTGTATTTGTAAAAAATCTTCTAAGTAATATTCACTCTTTATTTCTTCCCAAATAGCTAAAGTATTAGCTCTGTGTTTATTGTTATGTTCAATTGCTTTATTTGATAAAGAGTTAATATCTATTAGTCTTATATCATCCATAGAAGCTTTAAATAGATTTACTGCATTAGAGAATAAATCTTCAATAGTAAAGATATTAAACGTTTTTAAATATGCTCTATGTAATTCAAACTCAACATTAAAAATCTCATCTTCTATATCAAAACCATTATTCAAAAAATATTCATACATCAAATCTTTTTTCTTAGACTTTTTTAATTCTTCTTTTTTGTTATATAGTCTTAGTTTAAAAGGCTCTTTTCCTACATATAGAGTTTGCACTTTAGAAGCATTGCCAATTTCACTAATTGTTGAGTATTGTCTTTTTCTTGTACTAAACATCTCTTTTGTAACAAAGCTAAAATCATATTGAACAAAACAGTTTAAATCTGCTCTTGTAATTGGATTAAATCCAGTTGTATAATCTTTTAGAAGTTCAACATTAATAAACTCAACTAGTGATTTAATACCTATTGTATAAATTCCTACACCTTGAAGTTGCACTCTAATATCATTTAATCCTCTGTTTTTATATTTATCTTTAAAACCTATTTTAAAGAACTCATTTATATCTTTGAACCAATGAAAGCCTTCTGCTTTACCTAAAAAGTTTAAAGGTGTATCGTTTATATTTATAATTATGTCATTGTTCTCAAACTCAATATCTTTTTTTTCAAACTTACCTTTTATTTCTTCTACTTGGTCTAATATTTCAAGATATAAATCATCATAGTTTTCATTTGATTCACAGAAGTAATAAAGTGAATCAATACCAAATATTTTTTTTACTTTACTCATTTATTCCTCTTTATGACGTATAGAACGGGGTATTACTATAAACCCCGAACATAAATTTATTTTGTTGTCACGAATAAGAAAAAACACAGAAGGCTCTCTGTGTTCTTTTCTTATTCTTAGACACCATAAAATGAATATTTTTCTGAGATTATTCCTACTGGAATTTCAACTTCTTTATTAACCTTATCTTTGTATAAAGGTATTTTTCCATCAGGAATAGAGATAGTATGAAGTTCTTTTACAATTGAGCCATTAGCTCTTTTATTTTCTACTAGAACTTGAACTTTTGCTTTTGTATCTATTTCTAAACCTTCTTTATTTTTATACTTACTCTTGTCGATTATATTAAGTAGTATTCCATTGATTTTTAACATTTTTTATCCTTTAAATTAATATTGGATAACGCGTTATCTTTTGTTGCCGACAAGAAAATATTAATGGTTAATTTGGTATTTGTCTAGATTATTTGAGTGTTAATTTGGTAACAAGTGCCACAAATATGGTATTTAAAGTTTTAAATGGTAGTTTAATGTAATCAGTAAAAGTTTTTTTATAGTTTTCATCTAAAATCTTAATAAGTTTATTAGGATTTTGTACATATGTAATAGAAGTAGCTTTTATAATCTCACTAAACCTTTCTTCATTTTCATAAAAGTAGTCTATGTACTGTCTATGTTCTTTTTTTACTAATTTGTTAATTAGAAGTGTATTATTTATTTTAGATTTTTTCCTTTCACTATTAATCATCCTATAAAGTTTTTTAATATCTTTTTCTGAGTAGTATGATTCTTTTTTTGTAGAAGTATTCCATTGAAAAATAGGTGTACTGTTATAAATCCCTGCACAATAGATTTCTCTTTCAAAGAAATTCGCTCTTAAACTTGATGGAGCATCTTCTGAGAAATGAGTATTTATAATACTACGAATAAATTTTAGTCTTTCTTCTTCTGAGACTTCAGGAACAGATATCTTTAAATATTGGTATACAGCTATTGCACATGAATTAACAATTTTTTGTGGAGTTAAATATGTAAATTCAAAAAAGTTGAGTGCTTTATTATATGCATTTATAATTATCTCTGAATATCCACTAAAAAGTAATATCTGTTTTTGTAATTTTTCTATTTGAGGTTGATACATATAAAAGTATGTAAGTAATAAATATGCAAACTTATAATCTCCTTTTAATATTCTTTTTAAAATAAGGTTTTCATAGAAAGCTGTTAATTTAGTTTCATTAGAAATTGAGGTACTTTTTAGTAGTTCTTTATTTTTTTCAAACCTATCTTTTCTTTTTTTATTTCCTTTTCCTAATGATTCTAAAGTATTAATTCTAGAATTCTTTTCTTCTTTTTTTGATTTAGTATAGGCTAGGTGATAATCATTTATCAAATGAAACAATACTAAGTTATGTTTGGGATAAAAATTACCGTTAAATTTTAAGTTTATATCATTTGGAATAGTTGTTTTAATTTGATTTATAATATCTTGTTTTTGTTTAGGAGAAAAAGTTTTTAACTTACTTTCAAATAGACTATTCATATAATTAGTAAAATAGTGATTTGTGGTTAAATCTTAAAACTTATGATGAAATTGTTCCAAAAAGTTTAACTTCATCTTCTGCAATTTCTAAATCTAAGCTTGATTTAATTTCTTCATTTACGATTGACTTTTTATCAAAGATATTTTTAATATCATCCGTAACCCAATCATTATTCCACAATGAAATTTCCTGATTATCTATTAGTTTACATATTTTTTCATTAAACTCAATGTTTGATGAAGTTTGATTTACCAACATTCTTTGTAACCAAATTTCTAAATAATTTGTGTTTGGGATATTAGAAAACTTTTTAATTATTTTAGATACAGTAGTTTTTAAAACTTCTTCACTATCAATTCTCTTCAATAATGTACTAATTATGGCAATTGAAACGGGGTATGTCTTGGAATTAAGAAACGCAATATCTGTAATAATACTAATAAGTACTGTTAAGTTTTCATATTTTGTTGTATCTTTATTTTTTCTAATTTCACTTAACAACTTTTGCAGTTCTTTAACAATTGTCCCTGAATTTGGATGTTTTAATGAATATGAATGTAAGTGTAACAATTTCTTTTGTATTGATGTTTGATATTGAGTTTGCTCTAACCAATGAATTTTATCTTCTTTTATCGAACCTTGAATTATATTTGAATGAGAAAGTGTTTTATTTGCATGCAGTTTCAATCCTAGGTCAATAAGGACCTCTGTAAGGTTTTTTACAATTATATCAGCTACTTGAGGATTATTTGTAAATATTCTATAATCATCTCTGTATCTTAATATATGATAATCATTTTGTGGTATATCAACTATTTTTTCTGATAACTCAGAATCTGCATATCCTAAAACAATCTCCGCAATAAAATCCATAAGAATACTTCCCTGAGGAATTCCATTTGTTTGACCATGTCTCATTCTTCTAATTATTGTATCAATTAAATTCCCAATTAATGAGTTTCTATTATTTTCTTTAGCAACTTCTTTTGTATGAAGTGCCCATGGAATTGAATGAGTATAAATTGAACCATAACAATCTGTAATATCAGTATGACAAACATATGTATAGTCTAAACTAAATTCTAATGATTTTTGTTCTACTTTTTCCCACCAAGTTATTACTTGTTCTGCTTTATCTGATTTAGAGCCTGAAGATTGCACTGGCATCCCCATACACTCAATTGAACTATTTTTTGTATGAAATTCAAAAAGTTTTTCTTTTATTTCCTTCCAGTTTTCTTCTTTTGTTATTTCTTTTGCTAAAACTACATATAAGATTGGATTAATAAGTTCATATGGTCTCCAGTCATATTTACTATTCTTGTTATAAAGTAGAGTGTAGTTCACGTTCTCAAAGTTTTTAGGGTCATACTTTTTATTATTCTTATTATTTTGTTCTTCTTCAGGGAAGAGTTTTTGAATTGCATTAAAATCACGAGCACCAATAGTTCTATCTATTTCTTTTAACAACTCTTCAAATGTAATATATGTAGGTAAGTCAACATTTATATAACTTTCATCTTTCAAAAAAAACTCTTTTGCTTGTGTATGATTTAGACTTAATATATTTTTTGATTCAATAGAGGTATTAATCTCTTTACTTTGAGTAATATTATTTTCTGATTTTTTAAAAAGATTGATAATAAAGTTTATAATTAATTTTAACATGTTTTAGTTATACCTATGTATTTTAAGATTGAAATATTTTAGTTAAATATTTATTAATAATGAATTAAGTAATTCTTATTAGATATAAATTGAAATTATAATCTGAAAATTGTTCCAGAATTGTACTAAATAAGAAAATGTTTTACGAGTTTAATTTAAATATTAATTTTTAGAAGTCTTAAAACAAGGTGTTTTATAGTTTTTTAATTTATTTCAGTAAAATTTGTAATTGAACTGCCAATAAGTAAAAAAAGTTAGAATGATAATTTCTTTATGTCAAAAATATTCTTATATTAAAGGATTATTTTTATAAAATTGGACATAAAGGAAACACAATGAAAAAGCTATTATTAATACTTCTATTTACTACTACAATCTTTGCAAATAATTACATCGCTAAAGTTACTAATATAAAAAACAATATTGAAATTCATAGTAGTTCAAATACTATAACTATTGCTAAAAATGGCGATACTTTAAAAGTTGGAGACAAAATAAAAAGTGATAAAGACAGTAAAGTTGATATTACTTTTGAAGATGGAACACTAGTTACCCTAGGAGAGAAAAGTCTTTTGTTCGTAGATGATTATATATATAAACCTCAAGAAAAAAAATATAAATTTGAAGTATTTTTAGATAAAGGTGTTGCTGTTTATGAATCTGGTAAAATAAGTGAAGCATCACCACAAAGTATAGAATTTAAAGTACCTACAGGAACTATAGGTGTTAGAGGAACAAAATTCTTAGTTGAAGTTACAGAAGAATAAAATAGGTATATTTTATGAAATATTTTTTTATTCCTATTTTTATACTCATTTTATATGGATGTAATAATAATCAAAATTTACAGCTAAATAATCAATCAAAACAAAATTTAGACTCTTTTTATGAAACTCCTCTTCATGATGCAATTAGAGCAAAAAACTTAAATGAAGTTAAACTTTTAACTAATGAAAATAATATCAATATTAAAAACAATTTAGGACATACTCCTTTACATTTAGCTGTAATGATGAATGAATACAAAATTGTTAAATTCTTAATCAAAAATGGTGCAAATATTGATACTATTGATATTTTTGAAGATTCTGCATTAATTGACTCAGTTAGAAATAGAAAAGATAATATTTCTAAACTTCTAATTTGTAATAATGCAAACACTAATATAAAAGATAAGTATCAATTAGAGGCTTTAAACTACGCTAAAAAAGAGACTCTTATTTATAATGCACTTAAAACAAAAGAATTAAATATACTTTGTAAAGCAACTAATAAAAAAGTAGTTGTTACTCTTTTAGAACACCACAAAAAAATCAACTCAGTTTTTGTAACAAATGGTTTTGATGAAATTATTTTAGATAAGCCATATCAAAGTACAACTTTTAATACTAATAAAAAAAGTAAACTTCATATAGAAAATAAAAATAAAAAAGAAATAGAAGATAAGTATTCTAATCTTATAAATAAAAAAGTTGTTAAAAAAGTAAAAGTAACTCTACTTGAACACTATAAAGATAAAAGTTCTATTATCATCTCTAATAAAAAAGGTCATTTAGTTTTAGATAAAGCCTATGAAACTGCTAATCTTACTAAAAATTTGGCTCCTACAAAAGCCCTTGAAACTGCATCTAAAAAAGAGATATTTGAAAACTATGGTTCTTTGATTAAAGAAAAAATGAATTTAAATTTTAAATACAATAGTGATGAAGTAACACAAGAAACAAAAGAAAATCTAAAAGAGATTATAAACTACATTAAAAATTGCGATAACTGTACAATTACAATCAAGGGGCATACAGATACAGTTGGAAATGACTCTTTTAACTTAGAACTATCGAAAAAAAGAGCTAATAAAATAAAAGAGATTTTAGTAGATAATAAAATAGAATCAAGCAAAATTAAAACAGAATATTATGGAGAAACAAAACCGTTTATTAAAACTGCTGATGAAATCAAACAACCATTAAATAGAAGAGTAAATATTACTGTTCAAAGAGGTAATAACTAGTGAAATTAAAAACAACAATTCTTTTAATAGTTATTACTTTTCTTTGGCATTTCAATATTCTAAACTCATCTTTCTTAGAAAAAAATGATCATTTATTTTTTGATTATTCTAAACAAATTCTATCATTTTTTAATAAAAATGAGATAGAAAACAATACAACTGTAATTATAGATATTGATGAAAAAAGTTTAAATGCTATTGGTCAGTGGCCTTGGCCTAGATTAATAAATAGTAAACTTATTGATAACCTTTCAGAAGCTAAACCAGCAACTATTTTAGTTGATGTTATTTTCCCAGAAAGAGATAAAACATCACCAAATAATATTGAGAGTTTTTATAAAAACTTTTTAAATGTAGATGTAGAAGTTAAAGGTTTGCCTAATTGGCTTAAAGATAATGATAAGATTTTTGCCCAATCACTTAAAGAATCAAGAGTTATTTTACCTATTTATTTAAACAATGATAAAACTATAAATAAATCATGTCAAAACCTAAATCCTTCATATAAAATCAAATTTGAAAACAATAAAAATTTTTATACTGCAAACAGTATATTATGTAATAATCAAATATTACAAGAAAACTCAAAATCTATTGGTTTTATAAATGCTTCATCAGATAAAGATGGAGTATTTAGAAGAGTTCCTCTTAGTATTAAATTTGAAGATAAATATTTTACAACTTTAAGTATGGCAGCAATTTTATCAACAGAAGTTTATGGAAAAGACATAACTATAAAAGAGTCTTTATTTGGAACGAAAATAGAGTTTGATAAAAAAGAGTTTTTTACAGATAAACACACAAATGTTCTTTTAGATTTTTATGGATTAAATCAATACAAAAAAATATCTGCAATTGATATTTTAACAAAAAACTTTGATGCAAAAGAACTTAATGGAAAGTTTGTAGTTATTGGTACCTCAGCTGTAGGATTACATGATTATTATTTGATTAATACAGGTGAGAATATACCTGGGGTTTATGCCCATGCTACACTAATTGAAAACTTTTTTAATAATGATATTATTTCAACTTTAGACTTTTTCAAAAATTTTAATGTTCTAGTTAGTTTAGTTTGTGTTTTACTTCTAATTTATTTAATGTACACACAAAGACACCTTTTTGCAGCATTTTATACTTCTTTAATTACAGCTTCATATTTACTTTTATCAATAATAACATTAAGTAGTAATAACTATATTTTTATAGGATATTTCTTTATAAACTTTATTTTTATGTTCATTGTAATCTCTTTTGCCTTTATGATTATTAGCTACATTGAAAAAAATAAATTCTTTGAAGAACTAAGCAAATCACATCAAGCAACACTAGAAAGTATGGCAACAGTTGCAGAAAAAAGAGATACTGATACAGGTGGACATATTATTAGAACAAAAACATATATAAAACTTTTAGCTATAGAGTTGGCAAAAAAAGATAAACATAAAGCAAAAATCACTCCTAGCTATATAGAGTCTTTATATCATGCTGCACCACTTCATGATTTAGGAAAGGTTGGTATTGCTGATTCTATTTTAAAAAAACCTGGAAAACTAACACCTCAAGAGTATGAACAGATGAAAAAACACTCAAAGTTTGGTTATGATATTCTACACAATGCTCAATCTAACTATAAAAACAATGAGCTTTTTAATGTTGCAAAAAATATAGCTTATTATCATCATGAGAAATGGGATGGAAGTGGATATCCAAAAGGTTTAAAAGAAGAAGAAATCCCACTTGAAGCTAGACTAATGGCTGTAGCTGATGTTTATGATGCTTTAATAAACAAAAGAGTTTATAAACCATCTTTTACTTATGAAGATGCTGAAAATATTTTACAAGAAGGTAGAGGAAAACATTTCGATCCAGAAATAATTGATACTTTCTTTGAAATAAAAGAAGAATTCAAAAAGATTGCAGAAGAGATAAAACATTAAACTTCTGCAACTATTTTACGTTAAACTCTTCTTTCATATTTGATACTAGTTTTGTCATTAAATTTCTTTCATTAATAGTCATTGAACTATTTAGAATATCATCTAATTGCCCTAATTTAGTAAAAAAACTTTCTTTAAACTGTTGGTTTATTTTATTATGATTATTTAAAAAAGCCCCTAGTTTTATTAAAGAGAATACAACATCTTTTTTACCCATAATTACAGCATAGTTAATAGGTAAAATTCCAAATCTATCTGGTTTATTTATTAAGTCTCTATTTTTTAAAGCAATCTTTTTTAAGATATCTATCTTATCGCTCCATACAGTATTATGGATATAGTTTCTACCTTTATTATCAACTGCTCTATAATCCCCTACTCTTTTTGTAAGAATATTAATTACTTGTAAATCATGGTCTAATATTGCCTTGTGAATTACATTTCCACCATATGAATCTTTACAATCAATATTTACATTATTTAAAATCAAAAAGTTTAATGTTTTATGAAAGTTTTGTTTTTGATTTTTTTGTTCTTTCCCTGCTTGTAAAACTTTATAAAAAATATTTAAGTTATCTTTTTTACTTAAAATATCAAGATTTGAACCATATTTTTTAAATGTTTCAAGTAAAGGAACATTGAAATATTTAGCTATTTCAAAAATAATTGGTTCATCTTCAAACATAACTTCATTTATATCAACTTTTATAAACTCTAAAAGTAAATTTAGAATTTGATTATAATTTACTTCAGGATAAACCCTAATATTAGATATTTTTCTAACTCTATTAGGAGAGTTCTCACTTAATATTACATCAACAACTTTTTCAATCACACTGTAGTCATTTTTATCTTTTAAGCTTGAATCTATATTTGAAAATAGAAGTCTTTTAATCAAATCAATATTTGGTTTTCCATTAAATATTGCAATATCTAATACCGTATTTCCAATAGCATTTGATTGGTTAACATTGATTTGAGTTGAGTTTAAAACAAAATCTAAATTAAGATCATCATTGGCTCTAATAATATTAAAAAGGATATTCTCTTCTTCTAAATTTAAAAGATTAACATCTGCTCCATTTTCAATAAATGTCATAATTCTATCTTGATACTTATTGATAAAACTTTTATTTTCATATACTTGAATATCATATGATAAAAGTTTATTTACTAAATGCATTAAGATTGTATTTTTTTTAGAACCGTATCTTCTATTTAGAGAAGCATTATTTCTAATGGCAAAAGAGAAAAGTTTGTTATTTAAACCTAAGTCTAAACAGTTTAAATATAAAAAATCTTCACCTTTGTTGTTTACAATATTTAAATCTAAACCTGCATCAATTAATCCATCGAATATATTTAAATCAGCTGTTATCTCTTTTAAATGAACTATAGTATTTCCAGCATTATCTTGCTGATTAATATCAATTTCACTTAAATTTAAAGCTTTTTTTATAGCTAATCTATTTTTAGACTCTATTGCATAAAATAAAAAAGATCTACCTAATTTATTCTTTTTATTTATATCTTCAGTTCTTGATGCAATAATATCAATTAATTGAATTGCTCCAAACTTAAATGCTAAATGCAAAGCAATTTCACCATCTAGATTTTCTTGATTAACATCAATTGATTTTTTTAATAAAAGTTTTGCTGTTTCTAAACTAGAGTTTTTTAAAGCTGTAAATAGTACGTTTTCATTAAACTCATTTAATGAATTAAGCTTAACTCCAATTTTTAATAAATAACTAACAGCATTAAAAGCATCATGTTTTACACAATGATGCAATAACGAAGTATCATTTCTATTAAAATCTGTTTTTGCTAGTTTTTTCTCTACAGCTTTTTCATCAAAAGGTTTTTTAATTATTAACTCTTCGATAGATTCATTACTACCAAATAATTTACTAAGCATATTTTTACCTTTTATTTTTCAATATTGAAAGGGTATCTATTTTTTTATTATATATATATTAAAAAGCCTTATTTAAGGGCTTTAATTAATTATTTATTAAGTTATATTAAGCTCTTTTTGCATACTTCTTACAAGTTCTGTCATTAAAGTTCTTTCATTTTCTGTCATAGTAGAACTTAAAATATCTTCAAGTTTCCCAAGCTTTGAAAAGAACTGTTCTTTAAACTGTTCATTAACTTTATTTGGATTATTTAAATATGCCCCCATTTTAATTAGTGCAAAAACAACCTCTTTTTTTCCCATAATTACACCATAATTAATAGGTAATAATCCGAACTTATCTGGAATATTCATTAACTCTTTATTTTTAAAAGCAATTTTCTTTAGAATATCTGCTTTATTATTCCAAACTGTATTATGAATATAAGTTCTTCCTTTTCTATCTTTAAATTTGTAATTTTTAACTCTTAGCATTAAGATATTAACAACTTGCAAATCATGGTCTAATATTGCTTTATGTATTACATTTCCACCATATGAATCTTTATGGTCTACATCAACATCACATAAAACTAAATATTTCAGCATTTTTAAAAATAATGCCCTTTCATCTTTAGCATTCTTACCTGCTTCTAAAACCTTATAAAAAATTGTAAGTTTATCTTTCTGCCCTACTATATTTAGATTTGCTCCATTTTTCTTAAATAGCTCTAACAATGGAACATGAAAAGATTTACCAATCTCAAAAATTATTGGCTCTCCTTCAAACATAATCTCATTTATATCAATTTTTGTGTAGTCTAAAATAAAACCTAAAATTTGAGTGTAGTTAACATTGCTTTCACTTTTCGTTTTTCCTATTTTTCTTATTCTATTAGGAATATCTTCACTTAAAATTACATCAACTAGTTTTTCAATAATTGTATAGCCATCTTTATCTTTATCAGTACAATCAATATTTGTATAAATAAGTTTTTTTACTAACTCAACATTTGGTTTGCCATTGAAAATTGCTAAATCAAGTAAGTTTTGTCCTTGTAAATTTTTTTGATTAATATTTACTTTTGTTCTATTTAGTAAGAACTCTAAAACTAAATCATTTTTTGCTCTAACCACATCAAATAAAAAGTTTTCATTTTCATTATTTAGACCATTTTCATCCACGCCATGTTCTATAAAAGTAATAAGCCTTTCTTGATATTTTGTAACAATAGATTTATTTTCTAAAACTTGAATATCAATAGAAAGAATATGTTTAACAATTTTCATTAAAATATTTTCACCATTTAAACCATACTTTCGGTTTTTTAGGTTACTTTTTTGTAAAAAAGAAATAAACAAAGCATCTGGAATCTCTAAATCTAAACAGTTTAAATATAAAAAGTCCTCATTATTTTTATTTATACTATCTACATTTAAACCTTTAGATACAAAGAATTTAAATAAATCAAGATTTGCAGTAATTTCTTTTAAATGAACTATCGTATTATCTTGTTTATCTTTGAAGTTTAATTTTATTGAAGTTAATTGGAATACTTTTTTTATAATCTCAAAGTTTTTTGATTCAATTGCATAAAATAGAATATTTCGTCCATCAATATCTACTATTTCCAAGTCATCTAATCTATCAGTTAAAATATCAAATATTTCTTTCATACCACTTCTTGTGGCAAGATGTAAAGCAGTTATGTTATTAATATTTGCTTGTTTTATGTTAATATTATTTGCAAGTAAAACTTTACAACACTCTTTTGCCATTTTTCTAATAGCTAAAAAAAGAAGATTCTCTTTATTTACATCAATTTTATCAATTTTAAAACCTACTTCTTCTATAAGAAAAGCTAAGGCTTCATGACAATTATTTTCTATACAAAGTTTTAATAAATATTGATTGTTTAAGTCTAGTTCATAAGAACTTATTGTTTTTTCTAACTTCTTTTGATTAAAAGGCTGCTTTACTACAAGCTCTTCTAAAGTCTCTTTTTTTCCAAATAAAAGTTCTTTTTTTTCTAATAATTTATTTAACATAAGATTACAAACCTAACTATAAAGTATAGTTTAGATTAACAAAAAATAAGTTATAAAAAGGTTAAATATAAGGGGTATAAGAAAAGAGAGAATAACTCTCTTTTCTTTATTTCATAAGTGGATCTACTACTTCTAGTACATACATACCAACAAGTCCTATGATACCTGCTAGTAAACAATAATAAATTGTAGGAATAATTGTTCTTCTTAAAGTTTGACCTTCTTGATCTAAAAGTCCAACAGTAGCACTTGCTGCAACAACATTATGAATTGCAATCATATTACCAGCAGCAGCACCTACTGCTTGAAGAGCTACCATAAATGCAGTTGATACACCTAAAGCGTCTGCTACACCAAATTGATACTGTGCTAACATCATATTTGATACAGTATTACTTCCTGCAATAAATGCACCTAAAGCACCAACCATTGGAGCAAATAAAGGATAAACATCACCAACTGCAGAAGCTACAAAATTAGCCATTGCAACAGGCATAGAATCAAATCCAGACTCATTTACACCAGAGTTAATTAAAATTCTAACTAATGGAATAGTAAAGATAAGTACAAATCCTGCACCAATCATAACTTTTGAAGACTCACTAATTGCTTCTTTCATCTCTTTGAATTCCATTCTGTGTAAGAAATAAGTAACAATTGCTACAAATACTAAAATACCACCTGGTAAGTAAAGTGGAGTGATTGAATACCCTAAGTTTTCACCTAAAATATCTTTAAATGGAATTACCCAAGCTTTAACAAATGCTTTTGCTTCATCACTAACTCTTGTGATAACTAAAATTACTGCAACTAATACATATGGAATCCATGCTTTTGTTAAAGACATTGGAACTTTTGCACTCATTGCATCTAATTTAATCTCTAATTTTGAAACCCATGAAACTGGCCATTTCTCTTTTGGAGCAAAATCCCAAGCTTTTTTAGGAACTAAGAAACCTTTTTTTGCTGCAAATACAACAATTGGTAATCCAACTAAAGCACCAATAATTGATGGGAACTCAGCACCTAAGAAAACACCTGTTAAAGCATATGGAATTGTAAATGCAAGTCCAGCAAAAATAGCAAAAGGTAAAATACTTAAACCTTCACTCCAAGATTTATTTTCACCAAAAAATCTTGTTAACATTACTGTCATAAATAAAGGAATTAATGTACCAACTATAGCATGAGTAATTGCAACTTGTGATGTAATAATTTGTAAATAAACATCCCAAGACGAACCAAGACTCTCTAAAGTAAGACTAATTCCTTGAGCATCTAAACCTTTGTTAACTCCAATTAAAATAGGAGTTCCAACAGCACCAAATGATACAGGTGTACTTTGAATCATCATACCAACCATTACAGCAGCCATTGCAGGGAACCCAATTGCAACTAAAAGTGGTGCTGCAATAGCAGCAGGTGTTCCAAATCCAGAAGCTCCTTCAATAAATGATCCAAATAACCAAGCAATAATAATAACTTGAACTCTTCTATCTGGGCTAATATTGTTAAATCCTTGTCTAATTACAGCAATCGCACCTGAATGTTTTAGTGTATTTAAAAGTAAAATTGCACCAAAAATAATCCATAAAACAGCAACTGTTATAAGTAGACCTTGAATAGTTGAAGCCATAACTCTATTAAAAGAAACTTCCCATACAACAAATGCAACTCCCACAGTTGCTAAATATACTAAAGGCATTGCTTTCTTAGCAGAAACCCTTAATCCAACTAGTAAAATACCAGCTAAGATGATAGGTAATGAAGCAAAAAATGCTTGTAAACCAATACTCATACTTTCCTCCTTGAATTGATCGAAAAAAAGAATATTCCTAGCATGTGATATTTTTATGATAATTCTTTCATAGCAACAAAATAGCAATATTTTTAAAGTTTTAATGATTACTTTTGTAACACATTTAATTTACATAATTAAATTTTGAATAAGTAAAACCTTTAATTTACTTCTTGTAAAAAGAATACTATAATACGAGTTTATTTTAAAGGATTAACATTTTATGAACAACACAGTTATTTACATTTTTAATAGATTAGTAAGACTTGCTATAATATTTTTTATTCTATACCTTATTTTCACTAACTTTGGCACTTTCCTTATGATTTTAGGTATTATTTTTATTATTGGATTTATAATTATTTATAATTTAAAAAAGAAAATCCGTTCTAGTGGTTTTCATTTTAAATTTAATGGACAAGAGTTTTCACAAGGCAATAATGCAAACTTTAACTTTAATGATTTTAAAAATTTTAATGCAAATGACTTTCAAAATTTTGCAAATCAACCAAGATATGATGAAGTACAAAAAGCAAAAGAGTTTTTTGGATTTACTAGTGAGCCAACAAAAGAAGAGATAAAAAAAAGATATAAAGAGCTTGCAAGAAAATATCATCCAGATATAAATGGTGGTGATGATACAAAAATGAAAGAACTTAACCACTTCAGAGATGTACTAATAAAAACTGTAGAATAGTATGTTTATAAAAAACCTTCAAAAGTTTTTTCTTTTTATAACTATAAGTGCTACAGCACTTTTAGTTTATCTTTGGTATGAAGATTATACTTTTTTAAAAAAGCCCTTAGAAGAAAAATATATTCAACAACTTCAACAAAAACATAATGAGTTAAGATATCTTACAAAACTTCATTTCAATATTACAAGAACATTTCCTATCATAATATCAGACGAGATGAGTGATAAAAGATTTGGAATGGCCGTTTATGAAAAAGGAACTATTAAAATCTATTTAAATAAAAAAAGATTTCAAGAAAGTTCTAACTATATGATAAATGATGTTTTCCCACATGAATATGCTCATGCGATTATGTTTCACATTGGTGATTTTGCAAAACAAAACTCAGGACACACTAAAAAATGGCAAAATATTTGTAAAAAACTAAATGGATTAAGATGTGAAAGATTTGTAAATCATAATGATATTTTGATAGAGAAAACAAAACTTTTTGATTGATTTATTTACACAATCAATTCACTTTTTAGATATAATATTTGCTTTAATTTAAAGGATAAACATGAAATTTATAATATCAACTTTAATACTTACAAACATAGCTTTTGCTAACTATAGTATCAAGTTTAAAGGTATAACTCTAGGTGAAATAGAGAACTTTAAATCACTAGAAAACAACTATTTAGAAGCAAAAGTAACAAACTCTATTGCAAGATTTCTATTAGGAAAAGATAACTTTATTTTTTATAATGAAGATTTTACAGGAAAAAAAGATAAAGAAGATACTAAATATAAAAAAGATAAATATGCAATAATCTATATTCTTAAAAAAGCAATAGCAAATGATGTAAAAACAGAAAAAATAGAAGTAAAAAAAGATAAGTTTATTACTGTTAGCTTTGATGAAAACTTTAAATTTATTTATGATTCAAAAGGAAGAGTTAAAAGTGAAGGTTATTTAGAAATGAAAGATAACAAGCTTTTAAAACTAGTTGAGAATATAAATGATATAGAAATTTCAAAAATTAAGTAGTTTTTAATAAACTAGCCTTGACAATTTATTAAAAACATAGTATTATTTCGGCCTTATTACAAAAGGCGGGGCGTAGCGCAGTCTGGTTAGCGCACCTGGTTTGGGACCAGGGGGCCGGAGGTTCGAATCCTCTCGCCCCGACCATTTCAAAAAACAAATCACTAAAAATATCACAAACTAACATTTTTTTCAATCGAATAAAATTCTTTTTATGCTACAATAATCAAAAATTATTTGAGGATACTTTATGACATACTTAGTAGTTGATGATTCAAAACTAGCTAGAAAAATGACAATTAAAAATTTAAAAGAGATTATCTCAGAAGACTCTGAAATAATAGAAGCTACTAATGGACAAGAAGCTATTGAACTTTATAAAGAACACAATCCTTCTATTTGTTTTATGGACTTAACTATGCCTATAATTGATGGGTTTGAAGCTACAAAACAAATTAGTCAATTTGATAAAGATGCTAAAATCATTATTGTTAGTGCTGATATTCAAGAACAAGCTATGCAAAAAGCTAAGGATAATGGAGCTTTAGGTTTCATCAAAAAACCAATTAATTTAGATAACTTAAAAAAGATGCTTGAAAAACTTGGACTAATCTAATGAGTAAAAGTCTTATCGATCTTAATGAAGATGAAAGAGATTGCTTACAAGAATTAATGAATATTGCTTATGGGGAAGCAACAGCTGCCATTTCAAAAATCATTGATAAATTTGCAACACTTAATATTCCAATTATTACTACTGTTACAAGTGAAGGTTTAATAAGGCATTTAAATGAAAAAATAGTTGAAAATGGTAACTATTTTATTGCTAACCAGTTAATTCATGGAAATATCTCAGGAGAAAACCTTTTTATTATTGATGAGAATTCAAGTTATAATCTTACTAAAGAGTTTGGATTAGAAGATAATGAAATTGATGAAGATGAGATTAAAGATGTTGTTTTAGAAATCACAAATATAATTTCATCAGTAACATCAGGAAAACTAGCTTCACTAATAAATGCCAATATCTCTTTTTCTTCACCAAATATTAGAAGAATAAGTAATATTCAAGAGTTTAACGAAAGTTTTAATAAAGAGTATGAAAATATTATCATTATTTCTACAGAATTAAACTTCAAAGATGAAAATATAAAGGGTGAATTGATTATATTATCAAAAGATGAATCATCTAAATATTTAAGAGAATCTATCACAAAATTTTTAGAGGATTTATAAAACTAAATGATTGATATAAACAATAATGTAATATTTGATAGTGTTGATAATGGTATTATAATTCTTGATAAAGATTTAAATATTTTAGCTTGGAATAGATGGCTAGAAATACTTACATATAAAAAAGAAGAAGATGTTATAAATAAAAATATATGTTCCCTTTATGAAGATATAAATGAAAAAAAACTAAAAAGAAAAGTAAAATCTGTTTTAGTTACTAACAACCCATCTTTTTATAATGTAGACCAAAATAAATATTTAATCAGAATACCTTTAGACTCTGTTACAAATAGTATTTATAAATATATGCAACAAAATATTACAATTGTTCCTTATGATATTGAAAAAGAACAAGTTTGTTTATTTATTTACAATACTACAAATCTTTGTGAAACCAACCATAAATTAGAGCAACTTAATGAAAACTTGGTTGAATTAACACATAAAGACCCACTTACAAAACTATCTAATAGAAGATATTTTTCTATGCAATCTAAAAAAATCAAATCTTATAGTAAAAGAAATGATACTTGTATCTCTTTAATTGTATTAGATATTGATAAGTTTAAAAATATAAATGATACATATGGTCACCTTATAGGAGATGAAGTAATTATTCATATAGCAAGAGCGCTAGAAGAGAACTTAAGAGAGAGTGATATTATCTCAAGATTTGGTGGAGAAGAGTTTGTAGTTCTTTTACAAGATTGTAATATTGAAAATGCTTACCTAGTAGGTGAAAAAATAAGAAAATATATTGAGAATTCTGAAGTTAAAATAAATGAGAATAAATCTATTAAATATACTATTAGTTTAGGAATTGCAAAATTTGATGAAGTTTTAGATAATGATAATTTAGAACAAACTTTTGCGAGAGCAGATAAAGCCTTATATAAAGCAAAAAACTCAGGTCGAAATAAAACTGTTGTTGCTACATAGACTCATAATTTCCAAAAAATTTTACTATACAACAAGCACTAATACCAACTAACATAATACAAGCAAAGGTAATATATATAATTTCCATACTTTCTCCTTTTGCGAATTATATACTACAATTATAACAACTTAGTTACAAAAAAATGTTTTTAAGTTGTATACTTTTTAATCCAATAAAACACTATATAAAATTATTTTATGTTATAATATTTTCATACATATGATAGGTTAGAAAATGAAAAACAAAAACTTCATTATTTATTTCATAATAACTCTAATTTTCTTAGTTACAATAATAATTGTTAACTATATCCATCAAACAAAAGTAAGTTATATTCAAGTTTCACAAAAGATTCTTTTTCAAGAAGCATCAAGTCTTTTCAATAATATTGTTAATACAAGGCTTTGGGCATCTAAACATGAAGGAATTTATGTAAAAGCTCATGATGGGATAGAACCTAATCCATATTTAGAAGACAATCATACTTTTACAAAAGATGGAACTTTGCTTATCAAAATAAATCCTGCTTGGATGACAAGACAATTATCTGAATTATCAAATGAAAGAAATAAAAACTATTACTTCAAAATAACAAGTTTAAACCCTAAAAACCCCCATAATAAACCTGATCTTTTTGAAAGAGAAGCATTAACATATCTTGATGAGAATAAAAATGAAGAGTTTTACACAAAACTAAATCATAAAAGTTATGACCTTTTAGGAGGTCTTAAAGTTGATGAATCATGTCTTAAATGTCATAAAAACCAAAACTATAAAGTTGGTGATACTATGGGTGGATTAAGAGTTAGTATTCCAACAGAAGTTTACAGCCAAAATGTAGAGTTAATTACATCTAAAACGAATATCTTATTTGTAATAACTTTCTTTACAAGTATAGTTTTTATTTTTATTATTACATATACTATAAATAGTATTTACACTAGAGAAAGAAATATACTAAGACTAAATAAAACACTAGAAAGAAAGGTTATAAAAAGAACAAAAGAGTTGCTTGAAGCAAATGAAAAGCTTCTAAAAATCTCAACTTCAGACTTCTTAACCCAAATTCCAAATAGAAGATACTTTTTTGAAATGGGACAAAAAGTTTTTGATTTATCAAAAAGAGAAGAGTTAAGTATTTGTGTACTTTGTATTGATATAGATTTCTTTAAAAAAGTAAATGACACCTATGGACACCAAACTGGAGATGAAGTATTAAAATATGTATCTACAACTTTAAAAAATGCCATTAGAAAATCTGATATATTAGCAAGAACTGGTGGAGAAGAGTTTATGATAATAGTAAATAATACTGATGAGAATGGAGCAAATAATTTAGCAGAAAAAATTAGAAAACTATTAGAGAATAAAGTCTTTGAATATAAAGGTTTAAAAATAGCAATAACAGTAAGTATTGGTATTTCTCAAAACATAAAAAATGATGAGAGTTTAGATTCAATTATTGCAAGAGCTGATAAAGCTTTATATAAAGCAAAAGAAAATGGAAGAAATCAAGTTCAAGTAAACTAATAAAATCTTCATACAAAATAACAGTAAATTGCGTTAAAATATATAAATAATTAAAAGGAAGATGTTATGATTTTAAGATTTACTATTATTTTTTCACTTTTTATAGGAAGTTTATTTGCAAAGGAGAATGTTATGAGTATTTATGATTTTAAAGTAAAAGATATAGATGGAAAAGAAGTATCTATGTCAAAGTACAAAGATAAAGTACTTTTGATTGTAAATGTAGCAAGTAAATGTGGTTTTACTTCTCAATATGAAGGTTTAGAAAAACTTTTTGATAAATACAAAAATAAAGAGTTTATGATTTTAGGTTTCCCATCAAATCAATTTGCAAACCAAGAACCAGGAACAAACAAAGAGATAAAAGAGTTTTGTACGTTAACATATGGTGTTAACTTTGATATGTTTTCAAAGATTGATGTAAATGGTGATAATGAAGATCCTTTATATACTTATCTAAAAAAAGAAGCTTCTGGAGTTTTAGGAACTGAAAGTATAAAATGGAACTTTACAAAGTTTTTAGTTGATAAAGAAGGAAATGTACTAGATAGATTTGCACCTACTACAGAACCTTTTGATATAGAGCCTAAAATAAAAGAACTTCTATCTAAATAGAGTTTTTTATACTTTTTTTGATATATTTCCTTTTTTTAAAAAGGAAATAATATCGAACAATTTTTTACACCTATTATAGATTACTTAAAAATCATGTCAAATTTAGAAGCCATTGCTATGGCTTTGTCTATTGCTTATTTACTACTTGCTATTAAACAAAATATTTGGTGTTGGGTAGCAGGATTTTTTTCAACACTTATTTATGCCATAATATTTTTTGATGTATCACTTCTAATGGATAGTGCTTTAAATGTCTACTATTTAATAATGGCTGTTTATGGTTGGTATTCATGGAAATATACAAACAAACTTCAAGAAGAACTAAAAATCACATCTTATGGAATAAAAAAGAATATACAAATAATTATTGCTTTAAGTATTTTATCTATGGCTTTAGGTTTTATAATGAATAACTATACTAATGCAGATTTTGCATATGTTGATTCTTTTACTACTGTATTTGCAATATTTTCTACTTACATGTTAGCAAAAAAAGTTATAGAAAACTGGTTATATTGGATAGTAATAGATGCTGTTTCTATTTATATTTATATTCAAAAAGAGTTAAATTTAACAGCTGTATTATTTGCTATTTATACAACACTTGCTTTTGTTGCTTACTTAAACTGGAAAAAAGATTATGAACATTCAAACTCTTAAAACATATAAGCTATTTAAAAATAAAAAGCTTACAAGTCTTGAACTTTTAGAAAACCAAGGAGTTTGCAACACTATTTATAAGCTAAAAACTTCTAATAAAACATATACTATTAGAGTATTTAAACATAAACATAAAGATAAACAAAATAGAAGAAATGAGTTTCAAATACAAAGAAAAGCTTTCAAAAAAAATATTGCTGCACAAGCATATAAACTTGATGAAAAAAATGGTTTAATGATTTGTGAATTTTTAAAAGGAAATCATAAAGAAAAACTTTTAAAAAAAGATATACAAAAAATAGTTAAAAGTCTTAAAAAACTTCATACTATAAAAATAAAAGATAAAGCCTACAATCTAAAAAAAGATTTCAAGTTTTATAAAAAAACTTTAAAAGATAAAAAACTTCATAATATAATAAATAGCTCTTTATTAGAACTTGAAAAATTGAGTAAATACAAAAAAGATTTAGTCCTTTGTCATCATGATTTAAATCAAAAAAATATACTTTTTAATAAAAACAAAGCTTTTTTTATTGATTGGGAATTTTCTTGTATAAATGATAGATTTTTTGATTTAGCAGCTTTATGTATTGAATTTAAATTAAACTCTAAACAAGAAGATATTTTATTAAAAGAGTATTTTAAAAAAGTAAAGAAAGAGCATAAACAAAAACTAAAATCTTATAAAAAAATCTGTACAAATCTTTGGATTTTATGGTTTAAGGCATTAGAAAAGTGATAATTGACCAGAAGGTTTAATCTCTTTTTCTTCTACTTTTTCAATACAGGAAGGTTTATCAAATAAAACTTTATTTACATCACTAGAAACTTCATATAACTCTAAATTCTTAGAATCATATATTTTAAATAAAGAGTTTACTTCTTTTAAATCATCACTTTTAAGCCAAGTTCTAAAATCTTTTTTTTCTAAAACTACAGGCATTCTGTGATGAATTTTCTCTAATTTATCATTTGCATCACAAGTAATCAAAGCAACTGTAACAATATTCATATTTAATGAAGGTTCAAAATACTCATCCCAAATTCCAGCAACTCCAAGATAATCTAAATTTGAATCTTTTACAAAAAAAGGTGTTTTTTCTTTATCTTCGATTTGCCACTCATAAAAACCATTTATAGGAATAATACATCTTTTAAATCTAAATGATTCTCTAAATGTCTTTTTTTCATAAATACTTTCACTTCTAGCATTTATATTCATAGAAGATTTTGATGTTGCCCAAGAAGGTAAAAATCCAAAATGTGTATATAAATAATTACCATTATTTAAAAGTGCAGGAATTGGTGTTGTAGGAGGAATATTATATCTTTTTTGTAAAGATGAGACCATATCATTTTTGATTAAATCTTTTGAATCTTTTTTAAAACTTCTATCATCAAAAATAGCTAATCTTCCAGGCAATACTCTTCCTTTTTTTGATGAAATCTTAATAGTATTTAACTGTAAAAAACCTTATTTAAAATTTTTTAAATTTTATTTCAAGATATTAGAATATACTTTAAAAATTAAATAATTTTTTTTGAGGGAAAAATGAACAAAATACTATTTTTTATATGTATATCTATACTTTTTTTAAGCAATATTGCAAATGCAGAAATTAAAACCTATTCAAAAACCTATGAAAATGAAGTTTTAGTTGGCTTTTATGGAAGACCAAATAGTAAATCTCTGGGTATTTTAGGAGAAAATAATATTGATGAACTAGTTATTAAAATGAGAGAAAAAGAAGAGTACTATAAAAAAAGTTTAGCAAAAGAGAATAAAAATCTACAGGTTAAAATGGCTTTTCATATTATTCATTCTCTTGCAACTAAAGATCCAGGAAGAAGAAATGACTACTTATTAGGTATAAGTGAGAAAAGTGTACTTAAATATATAAAAAGAGCTCAAAAAGAGAATTTTGCAGTTATACTAGATGTACAACTTGCTGTTAAAACACCTAAAGAAGCTGTTGAACCATTATTAAAATATTTAAAATATGAAAATGTTCATATTGCAATCGACCCAGAATTTAGAATACCAAAACACAGAAGATATCCTCCAGGAAAATATGTAGGACATATTAAGGCAAATGAGTTAAATGAACTACAAGAGTATGTAAGTGACTATTTAAAACAAAATAATATAAAAGAGAATAAAAAACTAATTGTTCATATGTTTCATAAAAGAATGTTAAGACAAAAAGAAGAAGTTAAAAACTTTGAGAATATAAAACTAATCTATAACATAGATGGACATGGGCAAGCAGGTGTAAAAGTTAAAATCTACAATGCACTATACGCAAGAGAACAAATAGATAAAGCAATTGGTGGATTTAAAATATTTTACAATAACGATATAAAACCTTTAATGACTCCGCAAAAAATACTAGGCTTTGAAAATGTTGGTAGTCAAATAATAGAAGAACAACCTTATTATATAAATTATCATTAAAAAAATTTCTATATAATAAATAAATTTTTAATTTAGGAGTAAAAATGGCAAAAATTATAGTACCTATTTCAAATGGATTTGAAGAAATTGAAGCAGTATCAATAATAGACATTTGTAGAAGAGCTCAAATTGAAGTTTGTGTAGCAGCTGTTGAATCACTTGAGACAAAGGGAGCAAATGGTATCAAAATTGTAGCTGATTATATGATTGAAGAAGTAAATGCAAATGACTTTGATATGATTGTTCTTCCAGGGGGATTACCAAATGCCTTTACTCTTGCAGAAAATGAAAAAGTGCAAGAGCTGTTAAAAACCATGAAAAAAGATGATAAATATGTTGCAGCAATTTGTGCAGCACCATACGCACTTCATACGGCTGATGTTTTAAATACAAATTATACATGTTATCCTTCATTTGAACAAAAAATAAGAGATGAAGGTTATACTTCAACTCAAGATGTAGTAGAAGATGGAAAAGTTATAACTTCAAGAGGTCCTGGGACTGCTACAACTTTTGCTTTAAAACTTGTAGAAACTCTTTGTGGAAATGAAACTTATGAAAATGTAAAAAATGGACTTTTAGCTAAGTAATTAGCTAAAGGTTTATTTCAACAAAATTTAATCAAACTTATAATTCTTGTAAAGCATTTTTTAGATATTATTTCAAAATGCAATTAGAAGAGAAACTTAAACAACTCCCAAATGATGCTGGGGTATATCAATACTTTGACAAAGATGGTCATTTACTTTATATAGGAAAAGCAAAAGTACTTAAAAATAGAGTTAGGTCATACTTTAAATTTACTCCAAAACTTCTTCCATCAGATAAATTAGGTCCTAGAATTTATAAGATGATTACAGAAGTTGTATCATTAGAATGGATAGTTGTACCAAATGAGCATGATGCTTTAATTTTGGAAAACTCTTTAATAAAACAGTTAAAACCTAAATACAATATTCTTCTTAGAGATGATAAAACCTATCCTTATATTATGGTTGATTATAATGAACTATATCCTAGACTTGAGATAACAAGAAGAGTATATAAAAACAAAAATATCAAATACTTTGGTCCTTATTCAACTGGTGCAAAAGATATGCTTGACTCTATTTATGAGATAGTTCCCCTTGTACAAAAAAAATCATGTGTAAAAGGAAAAGAAGCTTGTCTTTTCCATCAAATCAAAAAGTGTTATGCTCCTTGTGAAGGTAAAATTTCAACTGCTGATTATGGAAAAGTAGTTGAAGAAGCACTTGATTTTATATACAATAAAACAAAGCTTATTTCAAAACTAGAAGAAAGAATGATGCAATACTCAGAAGAGTTTAGATTTGAAGAGGCTATGAAACTTCGAGATAGAATAAAAACAATTGAAAAATCTCAAATTAAATCAGGTATGGATTTAGCTACAAATGAAGACTTAGACTTATTTGCAATCAAAGCAGGAACAAAAAAAGCTGTGATTGTAAGAATGTTTATAAGAGATGGAAAACTAACTTCCTCTTCTCACGATTTTGTAAAGCTAGACTTTTTAGAAGACAATACAAATATTGATTTAAATGAAGCCTACAAAAGAGCTATTATAAACTACTATGACAATGAAATACCACTTTTACCAAAAGAGGTATTAACAGCTCAAGAAATAGAAGATAAAGAAGAGATTGAAGAGTTCTTAAAAAACAGATTTGAAAGAAATATAAATATTATCACACCACAAAGAGGGAAGAAAAAAACTCTTTTAGAAATAGCCCTAAACAACTGTGATGAGTTACTTAGAATTGATTCAAGTAGAAACCAAACTACGATTTATGATGAATTAAAAAATCTATTTAATTTAGCAAGTCTTCCTTACAGAATAGAATCATTTGATAACTCTCATATGATGGGTCAAGCAACAGTTGGTGCAATGGTTGTATGGAATGAAGAGTTAAACTCTTTTGATAGAAAAGCCTTTAGACACTATAACTTAGAATCAAAAGATGAATACTCTCAAATGAGAGAAATGCTAATGAGAAGAGTTGAGAGTTTTGAGAAGAACCCTGCACCTGATTTATGGGTTATTGATGGAGGTGAGACTCTACTAAAACTTGCTTTTGATATAGTACAATCAGTTGGTGTTAACCTTGATATAATAGCCATTGCAAAAGAGAAAGTTGATGCAAAAGCCCACAGAGCAAAAGGTGCAGCAAAAGATATAGTTCACTATAAAGATAAAGATGGAACTATTAGAAACCTAAAACTAAAAACAAGTGACCAAAGACTTCAGTTTGTTCAAAGACAAAGGGATGAAGCCCATAGATTTGTAATCAACTTCCATAAAAAACAAAAAAGAAGAGAAGATAAGCAAATCTCTCTACTTCAAATCAAAGGTATAGGAGAAGCAAAAGTTAAAAAGCTTCTTTTATACTTTGGAGAATTTGAAAAAATCAAAACTGCATCAGTTGAAGAACTAAAAGAAGTTATCAATGAAAAAGATGCAAATTTAATACATAATTACTTTAGAGAGAATGAGGAATAACCTTGGCAAAAATCTTATTAAACAAAAAAAATCTATTTCATAACTTAGAAATAATAACAAATCATGCAGGAAGTAAAGATAAAGTTGCCGTTGTATTAAAAGATAATGCCTATGGACATGGTCTTGAACAAATAGCCACATTAGCAAAAGAGTTTGGTATAGAAAAAGCAGTGGTTAGAACATATGAAGAAGCAATAAGAATTAAAGATTTTTTTGACTATATATTAATTCTAGCTGAAACAAATTTCCCTACTTATTCACACACTTTTCACATAGCTTTAAACTCACTAGAAAATATTAGTCTTTTACCAAAAAATGCTAATGTTCATATCAAAGTAGATACAGGTATGCATAGAAATGGAATATCAAAAGATGAGCTAGAAGAGTGTATTGATGGTTTATGTAAGAAAAATGTAAACATTACAGGAGTATTCACTCATCATAGAAGTGCTGATGAATTATCAACAGAATTTTATTGGCAGAATGAGAATTTTAAGGAGATTAAAAGTATTGTTATGAACTTATGTGAAAAACTTTCACTACCTCTTCCAAAGTTCCATTCTTGCAACTCATCTGCTCTATTTAGACATAACCACTTCAATGAAGATTTTGCTAGAGTTGGAATAGCCACTTATGGGTATATTGAGAATAAAAAACCTTTAAGGGTACCAGAACTAAAACCTGTATTATCTCTTTGGGCAACAAAAATAGCAACAAGAAAAATAACAAAAGGTGATGCTATAGGATATGGTGGAACATATATTGCAAAAGAAGATATGATAGCTTCAACTTATGACCTAGGTTATGGCGATGGTTTTTTAAGATTAAATGAAAGAAATGAATACTTCACTCCAAAAGGTTATAAAGTTTTAGGAAGAGTTTCAATGGATAATTTATCTTTAAACACTCAAGATAAAGAAGTATGTATTTTTGATAATGCAAATGATTTAGCAAAAACTCACGATACAATTACATATGAAATAACAACAACTTTAAGTACTCAAATACCAAGAGAAATTGTATGAAAAAAGTAGTTGTAAGCTTAGGTATTTTATCAAATATATTATTAGCTACAACTACAAACTACTATGAAGAGGCTTTAAAATATATCAAAAATAAAGATATAGACAAAGCCTACACCCTACTTTTATTAGCACAAGAAAACAAAAATTTAGATGCTTACTATACCTTAGGGAAAATATATTTATCAAAAAAAAGTAATTATTATAATGAAAAAAAAGCTTACAATAGTTTTGTATATGCTGCCAATAATGGTCATGCAAAATCTCAGTTATTTGTAGGAAGACTTTTTTTACAAGGGCTTACAACACAAAAAGATTATGATAAAGCCCTTTACTATTTTAAAGAAGCATCTAAACAAAAAGAGTATAAAGCGAACTGCTATATTGCATATATGTATGCAAGTGGTAAGGGTGCATTTCCAAACTTTGGACGAGCTCATGTTTTTGCAAAAAAAGAGTATCACAAAGGCAATAAACTATGTATCAAAGTTTGGAATGATTATAATCTAGCTAAGTATCCCAAAGATAAAGGCTGGAATATTGGAAGTTATAATAAACCAACAGAATAACTTTTAAAAGCTAATATCTTTTAAAATATACTCTACCCTATTTTCTTCTAAATAGTCTATAAAAAGTTGAAAATGTTCATCAACCTCAACACTTTCATATCCTGCAAGAGAAAGTACTACTTTTCTTTTATCTTCTATGATTTTAGGTAAAGAAGCAAAGTCTAAATGATTTGGCATTTTTTTCATAATATCAATTAAATCATTTTCCCCACAAGAAGCTGTTAATACTCTTCTATATTTAGAAATACTCTTAGGATATAGTTTATCTAAAGCTTCAATAACCATACTTTGACTCATAGAAGGGAAACCTGGTGTAAAGAAAAATCTATCTTCTAAATAAAAGCCTGGAATGTCATTTACTACATTCTTAAGTAGTTTTGCATTTATAGGTAAATATGCCATATTTATTCTATGGGGATATGCTTCTTCTTTAAATCTATTCTCTATTTTTCTTTTTGATTCTTCTTGAAATTCCATCTTTGAATCAGTAAAGGCCTTAGCAGCTGTTTGTCTTGTATAATCGTCAGGTGTTGAGCCAATACCACCAAAACAAAACATAACTGAGTCTTTATCTTCTTTTATAAGATTGAAGATATTTAGCATTAGTTCTGGGTCATCTTCTATTACAAAAGAGGCTTTGTGTTCCCAACCTCTTTTTAATAGTTGTTCATTTAAGAAAGAAAAATGAGCGTCAACTCTACGCCCATTTAATAATTCAGTTCCTATAATAACTGAGTAAAAGTTAACTTTTTTAATCATTAAATTTTAGATTCAATAAACTCATTCATTTCAGTTACAATCTCTTCAATAGTTCCCTCACCTGAAATCACTTTATGTAAATTTCTCTCTTGATAAAACTCTTGAATCTCTTTTAAAGGCTCTGTGTAAACTCTCATTCTATTTAAAAATACTTCTTCATTATCATCAGCTCTTACAACCTCATCTTCTGCTGCTCTTCCTAGAACTCTTTTGAAAGCTGTATCTTTTGATACTTCAACTTCAATTACACTTGATAACTCAACTTCTTTTTCATTTTCTAAGTATTTATCTAGTTCTGTCATTTGTTCATTTGATCTTGGATAACCATCAATAATAACTACTTTTGTTGGAGCATTTTTAATAGCATCTACAATTGTTTCAATTGCAATATCAATAGGAACGATAAGTCCTTTTGAAATAAAAGAGTCTATTAACTGTCCCCTATCACTACCACTTGCAACCTCAGCTCTAAACATACCACCCGCAGAATAATGTGTAATATCTTCATGTTTTTGTGCGATAAGTTCAGCATCAGTAGTTTTTCCAGAACCTGGAGCTCCAATGATTAAAAATAGTTTTTTCATATATAGATTTTCCTTAAATGTGTTTTACTGTTTTTAGTGATGAGATTCTAACAAAAATGTGCTTTTATAAATGTTTTGTGATTAGAAATATTATTAAATCAAGGTATAAAACCTTGATTCAAATTTAAAAAGTATTAACTTAAAAATTACCCTTGCATTCCTGCACCAAACTCTTTTTTCTTTGTTCCACCATAATGGTTAAACTTATGTTTTTCAATAACAATCTCTTTTTGTTTCTCTTTTTTTCTAGGGTCTTTTTCTACAAATATTTTTTTCTTTGTAAATGGATCAAGACCTGTATAATACATAACAGCTGAGTATGTTCCAGGTGTTGGTGTAAATACCTGTGCTTGTTCTGGATTCATTTTAAGTTCATTTGTAGTGAAGTCTTTAAGCTCTCTCATATGCTTCTCTTCACATCCAGGATGAGCTGCAATTAAATAGTAAGTTAAGAACTGTTTCTTACCTGATTCTTTATTTAATCTATCATACATCTTTTTAAAATCAATAAGTGTTTGCTTTCCAGGTTTTCCCATATGATGAAGAACCTCATCACTTGTATGCTCAGGTGCTACTTTCATCTGACCTGAAATATGATGATCAACCATCTCTTTTAAATACTCATAACCATGCTTTTTATCAGCTGTGATTAAATCATATCTAACACCAGAAGCAACAAAGGCTTTTTTAATTCCTGGAATTTCTCTAATATCTTTTAGAAGTTGAATATTTCTGCTATGATCAACTTTCATTGTTCTACATAATCTAGTTGCATCTACACATCTTTTATTATCAACACAAGTTCCAAGCTTCATTTTCTTTTTACACTCATAACCATACATATTTGCAGTCGGACCTCCAACATCAGAGATAATACCTTTGAAGTCTTTCATTTTAGTAAATGATTTTGCTTCTTCTAAAATATTCTTTTCACTTCTAGTTCTAATTGTTCTACCTTGGTGAGCAGCAATAGCACAGAAGTTACACTCTCCCCAACATCCATGGTGAGTCATAATTGAGAATTTGATAGTTTCTAAACACTTAACTTTACCATCTTTTTTATGGAAAGGGTGTGCATCTCTTTGATATGGGAAAGATGCGATTTTATCCATTTCATCTTCATCCATATGGTCACTTGGTGGGTTTTGGATTAGGTATCGTGTATCTACTTTTTGATATAAACCTTTTGAATAAATAGGGTCATTGTTATCATAAAAGTCTCTGAAAAGATCAATATACTTTTCTTTGTCATCTAAACAGTCTTGATGAGATGGTATTTCTTTAAAGTTTTCATCAGTAGGAGCTTCTTTTGAGATATAGCAAAGTCCTCTAATATTTCTTGGATCTCCACCTTCTCTTAAAGTATTTCCTAAATCAATAATAGCTTGCTCACCCATACCATAAATCATATAGTCAGCTTTTGAATCAAATAAAATAGGTTTTCTTAATTTATTTGTCCAGTAATCATAGTGAGTTAATCTTCTAAGACTTGCTTCAATTCCTCCAAGTACAACAGGAACTGTATTTTTAAAATGTCTTCTAATTAGATTTGTGTATACTAAAGTAGCTCTATCTGGTCTTTTATTGTTTTTTCCACCAGGAGTATAATCATCAGAGTTTCTAAACTTTTTTGTTGCAGTGTAGTTTGACACCATTGAGTCAATACTTCCACCACTTACTCCCCAAAAAAGTTTAGGCTCACCTAGTCTTTTTATATCAACATCAGAATCAACATCAGGTTGTCCTATGATTCCAACTCTTAATCCTATGTCTTCTAAAATTCTTCCAACAACTGCAATTCCCATGAATGGTGAATCTATATATGCATCACCTGTGATTAGAACAACATCAAGTTCGTCCCAACCACGCTCTTTCATTTCAGCTTTAGTTGTTGGTAAAAATTTATTTGGTTTTTTATTATGGCTCATTATATTTTCTTTTAAATTTATTTGTATTTATATTTTTCGTATTGTGCCACAATATGTTTTAACATATACTATAAAGACTCTACCCTACCCTTTGCGTCAGGTTATCATCGATTTTCTTAATATCTAAAATCATTGCAACTTTTGATTCATTGTTTTCTGTGATATCAACTAAACTTTGAACTAATGTTCCTGAACCTAAGAAGTGATTTTCTATATGTTGAATAGAACTTCTTTTTACAACACTAATACTTTGCAGTGTTGAAACCATTATTCCAATACAGTGTTCAATATTATCTTTATCATATTCAAATAAGATTATATTATTTAGCTCATCATTACTTACATCTACATTGATAAAATCTCTAATATCTAAAACAGAAATAAGTCTATCTTTATATAAAACCATTCCTTTAAAAGGATTATTTTTATCAATATCTATTGACTCTTCAAGTTCATCAATAGATATTGATTCTAGTACATTTTTTGCTTCAACTGCTAAAAATTTATTACCGATATTAAAAGTTGCTAACTCTGTACTATCTTCGTCAAACTTTTTATTGTCATTTTGATTTGTAAATGTATTATTTTTATTAGAAAGCATTCTATTACTATTTTCAATATTTCCAATTTTTATAAATACAAAACATAAAACATCATTTTTATAATCATCAACTCTACTTTTGTACTCTCTATATCCCATTGAACATCTAACACCAACAGCATAATAACAACCATCATATTCAATAATTTCACTGTATTTATGACCATTTTCAATTGAGAAAAACTTATCTTCAATATCTAAGAAACCATCAATTTCAAATTTCTCATTTGTAGATGAGATGATTTTTTTTGCTCTGTTTGTAAAAAGTGCAAAAACTCCACTTTTGTTTTTTGGAAGTGTTTCATCAAGCATTGCATGAAACTGTGGAGTTGAATCAAATACAATTGCAATACCACCATTTATTTGCTTCTCATTTTTAAAAGACCTAATCGCAGCACAATAAACATATGTTGGCTCATTATTATAAAGATTTGTTTTATCAAACTTTGATACAGTATATTTAGAAGTATCACTTAAAGTTAGAGTCTTTCCTACCCACTCTTGAGATAAAACTTTTCCTACTAAATACTCATCTTTTTCATTTGATACAGCTATTACTTTTCCATCTTTATCAAAAATAAGAAGATTTGTATACACTGTATATAAATCATTTATGTATTTTAAAATTGAACTAATTTCATCTTTTTTATGAGCAATTGAGTTCATATCATCTAAAGCTTCTCTAAAATAAGAAGTTAAAGCCCACCATCTACAATCATTTGCTCTTTCATAAAGGTTTCTATCCATAATATCAATAGCTAAAGAAGATAAAAATTCACTATCTTTTAAAATTGAAGTAATAATAGTTTGGTTCAAATTTTCTAAAGAAGAGTTTGCTTTAATACCAGTGATTCCAATCTCATTTAATAAAGATTTTGAGAAACCTCTATTTGAAGAGTTTAATTTACTTTGAGCAATATTACCATTCCAAATTACACGACTAAGATTATCTTGAATAGTTCTACTTTTATTAAATACATCTTTTAACTCTTTTGAAAAATGTTCTTCATTATCCATCATAGCTTCAATGATGTTATCATCTGTATCAATAGGATTTAAATCATCACTTAAAAAAGCATATTCAATTGGTATCATAATATGCCCATACCATTTAAGTCCTTTAAACCCTTGATAACCATTTGTCTTACAAGTTTTAGCTATATAATCTCTTCCTGAAAAAGTCACAACTTTATAGTCTTCATTTAAAACAATTGGTAGCTTTGAACCAAGAGGAATATACTCATTATCACTTGAAGCAATAACACAACCATCTTTATCTAAAATAGTTAAAGCCTCTTTATTTCTAGTATCAATTAAGTTTTTAAAGATACCTTTCATTTCATCAGTAAATCTAAAACAAAGACAAAGAACTCCTAAGTTCTCACTACTTGGGTCATTTGTTTTTGTAACTTTATATGAATAAACTAATGTCTTTTTATATTGGGGAATAAAATCATGATGCTTATATGTCTCAACATATTCATCACTTGTATTTAAAACTTCTTGAATAAAACTATTATCTATTTTATCAACTTTGTTTGTTTCATCAAGTCTAGCAATCACTTTACCATTTGGATTAGCTAGTACAATATCAAAATATACTGAATATTTAGCTACATACTCTTTAAATCTTTTTTGGATTTGTTTTTTAAGTTCTAAACTCTCATCATTATAATCTGATACATAATTTTGTATAAAGTTTCTAATATCATCATCTGTTGCCAAAAAACCAATATCAGCTGTTCTTTCAAATAGGTTTCTAATAACAACATCAATAGCAACTTGTGATTTAAACTTCATCTCTGCAGTAACTTTTTTTATAGTCTCTTCACTTAAGTGATTTAATAGTGTTGATGTAAGATTTAAAAAATTCTCTTTTGTCTTACCAATATCAATATTAATATCCCCTAATTGACCAAGAAGAGCAAAAATATCCCAAGAAGAACTAAGTCTTCCCAACTCTTCTCTATATTTATCTACATCTTCAATATGTTTAATAATAGGATACAAGTCTTTTTTAACATTTATACCTTTATAATTTATAAACTTTTTTGACATACTACTTCTCCCAATTTGTATACATTTATTATACACATTATGGAAGAAATAATTTTTATAAGGGTGTATACTTTTTATACTCTTGTATAATTTTTTATAATTAACTTGATAATTTTTTAGATAGGTTTTCTAAGTTAAAAAAGAACAACTCTTCGAAAATATCATGCTCTTTTATAATAATATTCATTTTTCCTGCTAAGGACTTTGCATATGGTTTAGAATCTTTATTTTGAATTAATATAGCTTTTATCTCTCTTGAACTTGTATAGTTTTCAATCTTTTCAATATTATGTGCTTTTACAATCTCTTTTTTTCTTTTATATAAGTTTAATGAAAATCTATTCGCAAAGTAATCCCAATAATCATCAAATACATAGATATTATATATTTCACTTGCATAAAGATTATCTCTTATATCTAAAAAAAGTTTATCTAGTTTAACTAATAACATTTCATAATTTCTTCTATAATGGTCTTCATTTATTGAATCTAGTTCAACTAAATAGTTCAATATATTTGTAGCCACATCTCTTAAAAGTAAAGGATCAGTCCAAATATATGGATTTATCTCTCCCGTTTTTGTCTTAAGTTTTTTAATTCCTTTTGACAAATCATAAATTTTTATTTGAGGATTAATTTCTTGAAGTTTTGAAATATAAGTTTTCTCAATGTCTAAACCAAAATGAAAATATGCTCTTGTTTGAGCAAGTCTTGAAAGGTCTGAATATTTTAAATCAACAGGTTTATCAGTATAGTATAGTGTGATTTTTTTAGCTCTTACATAGTTTTGAGCTATTTTTTTAATAAAAAACTCTTCTATTGGCATATAGACAGTTATTTGAAACTTACTAAATGCCAATAAAGGAAGAATTAGTAAAAAAAGAGTTTTTTTCACAATTCTTACCTATTAAAGATTATTGTTCTATTTTTCTAATTCTTAAGCTTAACTCTTTTAATTGTTCAGCATCAACATCACTTGGTGCTTGAGTTAATAAACATTGAGCTTTTTGAGTTTTAGGGAATGCAATAACATCTCTAATTGAGTCAGTTCCCGCAAGTAACATAATCATTCTATCAAGACCCATTGCAAAACCACCGTGAGATGGTGCTCCATATTGAAGTGCATCTAATAAGAATCCAAATTTCTCTTTAGCTTCTTCATCAGAAATTCCCATTAATTTGAATACTTTTGCTTGAATCTCTTCTTTATGAATTCTGATTGAACCACCACCAAGCTCTGTACCGTTTAATACGATATCATATGCAATTGATTCAATATCTTCAATATCTTCAATATTATCTAAATCACATTTTTCTAAGTTAGGCATAGTAAATGGATGGTGTAATGCTTTTGTTCTTCCTTCTTCAACTTCAAACATTGGGAAATCAACAACCCATACAAACTCATAAACGTCTGCTGGAATAATTTCCATTTGTTCTGCTAAGTAAAGTCTAAATCTTCCCATGTAATCCCATACAGTTTTCTTATCACCTGCACCGAAGAATACAACATCACCAACTTCTAATTCAGTTGCTTTAACAATAGCTTCTAAATCTTCTTCAGAGAAGAATTTAGTTAAAGGACCTTTTAATCCATCTTCTTTCATTTGGAAGTAACCTAAACCTTTAGCTCCAAACTTTCTAACGTAATCTTCGAAACCTTTCATTTGTCTCTTAGAGAAGATATTATCTCCATTTGGACATCTTAAAGCCTTGATTCTATTGTTTTTTGTATCTTTTGCAATATCAGCAAAAATTTCATTTGTAGAGTTAGCAAAAATATCAATAACATCTACCATAGCCATATCAAATCTTAAATCAGGTTTATCAGAACCATATTTTTCCATAGCATCTGCATAAGTAATTCTTGGGAAAGTAGATGGTACTTCTTTTCCACAAGCTGTAAATACATCATAGATTAATCTCTCAGCTACTTTAATTACATCTTCTTGATTACAAAAACTCATTTCAACGTCTATTTGAGTAAATTCTGGTTGTCTATCAGCTCTTAAATCTTCATCTCTAAAACATTTTGCTATTTGGAAGTATTTATCAAATCCAGATACCATTAATAATTGTTTAAATAATTGAGGAGATTGTGGTAATGCATAAAATTCACCTGGATGTACTCTTGATGGTACAAGATAATCTCTTGCTCCCTCTGGTGTTGATTTTGTTAAAATTGGAGTTTCAACATCTAAGAAACCTAGTTCATCTAATGTATTTCTAACTTGAATAGTTGCTTTTGATCTTAATTTGAAAATATCAAACATTTTTGATGATCTTAATTCTAAGAATCTATTTCTTAATTTAATCTCATCATTTACTTTTTCATCATTTAAATCAAATGGCATTGGCTTAGATCTATTTTCAATTACTAATTCATCTAAAACTATTTCAATCTTACCAGTAATTAAATTTGGATTTTCTAATCCCTCACCTCTTTCTCTTACTTCACCAGTTGCAATTAATACAAACTCATCTCTTACACTTTCAGATTCTGGTAAAACTTTTGGATCTGCTACTAATTGAACTATTCCACCCTTATCTCTTAAATCAATAAATATAATTCCACCGTGGTCTCTTCTACTGTTTACCCAACCAGCAACAGTAACCTTTTCCCCGATGTTCTTTTCAGTTACTTCTGTACAATAATGCGTTCTCAATTCAAAACTCCATAAATATAAATATGCGCGATTTTATCTAACTTTTACTTAATTTCTAAAAAACCAAATCTAGTGGTTTTATACAACTTAGGTTCATAAATAACCTGATTTTCTTCAATTTTTGTATTAATTCCATTTGATTTACTTGATTCAAATAAATAATTAATTCCAACTAATGTTGAATAATCAACCCAATTGTATTCAACATCAGCACCAAACATCTCAATAGTATCAATTAATTTATCATCAACTTTATCAATAGAACTAGCAACAACAAAGTTACTTCTATCTTTTTCTTGAGTTAATGCAATAATCTTAGGATTAAAGTTTAACTGTGTAGATAAAATCACTTTGGGCTCTGTTTCATATGCTCTTAGTTGAGATAAAATTATTGATGTTTTAACAAGTTTAGTATTTAAAAAAAGAGTTGAATTATTTAATTTATAATCTTTTACAATTCCTTTAAAATAGTTTCTTTTATTTTTAATAAGCTTTGTAACTTTTGTAAGAGGAACTTGTTGTTCATATTTCTCTTTTAATCTTTTTCCAATATAAGATTCTTGATAAAACATTGTATGATTAATATTAGAATATTCGATTAATTTTTTTATCTGTCTATCATATGAAATAGCGCCATAAACAAAATTTTCACTAAAAGTTTCATATTCATCTTTATTATTTAATGGTAAATAAACATTTAAAGAAGAACTATCTAAACTATGTAAAGTCCCTAAGGCATTTGGTGTAAATAAAGCTATAACTTTTGCGAAACCATCTGATTTTAAATCTTCAAAAGCTTTTGTGATATTTTGAGGCGTTTCATCTTCTGTATCATATATTTTAACACTATAGTTCGCTTTCATAAAAGATAAATAACCTAAGATTGTATTAACAGAACTTTTAGCATATGAGCCTATTAATTTAGAAGGATATACAACAGCGATTTTTACAAATTTTGATGACTCTTCTAATGCAAACTCATTTTCTTGAATAACTAAAGGATCAAATACTTCTACCTCTTCAGTAACTTTTTCACCTAATTCAAAATCATTTGTAATAGGTTTTCCAAGTTGCTCACTGGCTTCATTTGGAATATCAATTACTACTTCTTGTTTTGGCGTACAACCAATAAATATAGCTGCAATAAATATAATACTTAATAACTGTTTCAATTTAAAGACTCCAATTGATTTTTAATTTTTAGCATATCAACATATGCATCTTTTTTAGATGAGGGATTTCTAAGTAAAAAACTTGGATGAAAAGTTGGTATTAAAACCATATCCTTATAATTTATAGTTTGACCTCTCAACATATTAATATTAACATCTTCATTTGTTAAATACTTATATGCGTTTTCACCTAGTGTTACGATTATTTTAGGTTTTATAAGCTCAATTTGTTTAAATAAATAGGTTTTACATAAATTAGCTTCATTACTAAAAGAACTTGTATTTATAGGTTTACACTTTAAAATATTTGCAAAATAAACTTCTTCTTTTTTTATATTTAAAACGTTCTCAATCATTTTTGTAAGAAGTTCACCTGTTTTTCCAACAAGTATTTTTCCTGTTTCATCTTCAATAGATGATGGAAAATCTGAAATAAACATAATTTTAGCATCACTATTACCACTTGAAAAAACAGTATTTTTTCTTGTTTTAGATAGTTCACATAAGTAACAATTTTCAACACTATTTTTTAAAGCTTCAATATTATTAGGTAATTTAAATCCATTTATCTCAGTAGATATAAAATTTATTGGCTCATGATACGAGTAACCAATAGATTTCAAAAACTTTAAATGATGTAATAATTTATATTTAGTTAATTTTGTCATGTAAAATTGTACAAAAAACTTACTTTGTTAACTATTTATTCCAATATTTGGAACAATATTATAAATTTTTATTGACTTTTGTTCCAATATTTTATAAAATATTTCAATTCTTTATAAGAAAGGTTAAAATGACTACTCCAAGTCTTAGAAAATTAGAAGAGGATTTAGAAGTAAATAAAACTACATTACATAATTGGAAGAAAAATAGACCTAAGCTTTATGAATTTATAATAAATTCCTATAAGGATAAGGAACTACTAAAAAATAATCTTGAAATACTTATTAAACAAAAAGAAATAATTGAACATGAGATTAATCTAACGAAGAAAAGAGTATAATAATAATATATAAAGCTATGAAGCCATAACTTTTAATAAACTTTTTAAATTGCGCGAAATATTAATTGTTAGAGGCTTCATAGTTTTGTATATTTTATGAAACCAAAAAAAGAATAAATAAGGAAAAAATTCCTTATTTATATCTGTGAGTAATTCTACCTTTATCTAATGAATAAGGAGTAATTTCTACTTTAACCTTATCACCTGGTAAAATTTTAATGTAGTGCATTCTCATTTTTCCTGAGATATGACATAATACTACATGGCCATTATCTAATTCAACTCTAAACATTGCATTAGGTAAAGCTTCAATAACCTTACCATCAATTACAATTACATCATCTTTTGCCAATTTTTGTGTCTCCCTAGTTTTCAACTGTACTTAAAATAACTGCTTTGCCATCAACAACAGCAACAGTATGCTCGTAATGACTCCCTCTTAATCCATCTTTAGATACAACATCCCAATCATTTTCTAAAATAACAGGTTCTCTATCTTTATGACAAATCATAGGTTCTAAACAAAATACCATACCATTTTTAATTTTTGGTCCAGATTTTGGACTACCATTTTCTAAGTAGTTTGGAATTTCCGGCTCATCATGAGGCTTCTTTCCAATACCATGACCACAGAATCTTACAAGTGGTTGATAACCTCTTGCTACAATAAAGTCTTCAATAGCTTTTGAAAGTTCTTTAAATCTCATACCTTCATGAATAATATCAATAGCATAATATAAAGAGTCTTTTGCACAAGCAATTAATTCTTCATCTTCTTTTGATATTTTTCCAATTGGCATAGTTATCGCAGAATCACCATACCATCCATCAACTTCTGTTCCAATATCAAGGCCAAGTATATCACCCTCTTTTAAAACAGTATCATCTGGTATTCCGTGAATAATTACTTCATTTAAAGAAGTACAAATTGCATTAGGGAAACCATAAAGACCTTTAAATGATGGTCTTGCCCCTAAATCTCTTAAGAATTTTTCACCCATGGCATCGACTTCTAATAAAGTCATGCCAGGTTTTACGTTTTCATTAAGATAATTAAGTGTTTTAGCAACAATTTCATTTGCTACTTTAAGTTTAGCTATTTCGTTAGGTTTTCTAATTGGAATAGCCATTTTTATAGACCTACTGCACTTAATGTTTCATATTTATTTGTATATTGTTGTGCTTCAATTTTTCTCATTGTATCAATAGCAACTTGAACAACGATTAGTACTGCAACACCACCAAAATAAAATGGAACACCCATTCCTTTTACAATTAACCAAGGAACAGTTGAGATAGCACCTAAATAGATAGCTCCCCAGAATGTTAATCTACTTGCAACTTCATTTAAGAAATCAGCTGTACTTGCTCCTGGTCTAACACCTGGAATAAATCCACCTTGTTTCTTTAAGTTTTCAGAAATATCTTTTGCATTAAATGTAATACTTGCATAGAAGAATGCGAAGAATACTACAAATAAAAACATAAATACGTTAAAAGTATAAGAACTTGGGCTTAAGTAATCAGCTATAACCAATAAGTACTCATTTTGTGAACCTTGTAACACTGTTGCAGGGAACATTAAAATTGCACTAGCGAAAATTGCTGGAATTACACCTGATAAGTTAACCTTAATAGGTATATAATTCATAACTCTTTTCTTTTGATTTTGCATCATAACTTTTCTTGAATATGATACTGGAACTCTTCTTTCACCTAACTCAACATAAATAATTGCACCAACAGTAGCTAAAATAATAACTAAGATTGCAATTACAGTTAAGAAGTTCATTTGCCCATTATTAACTAAATCAATAGTACCACCAATTGCACTTGGAATTGCAGAAACAATACCAGCGAAGATAATTAATGAAATACCATTTCCTATACCTTTTTGAGTGATTTGTTCACCAATCCACATAAGAAGCATAGTACCAGTTAACATTGATACAGAAGATACAAATATAAATGTATTCATATCGATTGAAATTGCACCTTGCCCATTTTGACCAGTTAAAGAGTTTAATCCCATTGATACACCAATAGATTGAATTAATGTAATAACAATAGTAGTATATCTGATGATTTGCATATATTTTTGCATACCATCTCTCTCTTTTTTCATTTTACCAAGTGCAGGGAAAGTTGCAGCTAACAATTCCATAATAATAGAAGCTGTGATGTAAGGCATAATTCCTAGTGATATGATAGACAGTCTTTCAACTGCGTTACCACTAAACATATTAACAAGACCTAATGCATTGTTTGCATTTGAATCGAAGAATTCTTTAACTACGTCTATGTTTACTCCAGGTACTGGCACGTATGCCAGTAACCTGTATAGTAAAATAAAACCTAATGTAATAAGAATCTTATTTATTAGATCTTTACTCATAACTATTTTCCAGTAGTTGTTACGTTTTCGTCTTTAATTTTAGATGCTAAATCTTTAGCAGTTGCTCCAACTAATTTAACTTTCACAACTGATTTAGATAATTTGTATACAGATTTGATTGACTCAACTGTAATCTCGTCAAGTGTAGCAATAGCTTTAACTTTATCAGCATTGATAGAGTAAGGCTTAGCTACTCTTGAGAAGAATCCAATCTTAGGAAGTCTTTTTTGCATTGGCATTTGACCACCTTCAAATCCTCTCTTGATCTTGTAACCAGATCTAGATTTTTGACCTTTTTGACCTCTAGTAGCAGTCTTACCCATTCCTGAACCTTGACCTCTACCTACTCTCTTTCTGTTTTTTGTACTACCAGCTGCTGGTTGTAAATTTTCTAATGCCATCTTACTATCCTTTGATTCTTGCTAAAGCTTCAACTGTAGCTTGTACAAGGTTGTTTGGATTATTTGAACCTAAAGATTTTGCAATAATATCTTTAACTCCAGAAAGCTCAAGAACTGGTCTTGCAGCTCCACCAGCGATAAGTCCTGTACCCTCTGATGCTGGTTTTAATAATATTTTAGATGAATTATATTTGTGCTCAATATCATGTGCAATAGTTGTACCATGAATATTAACTTTTACTAAAGATTTAAATGCATCATCTAAAGCTTTTTTAATTGCATCAGGAACCTCTTTTGCTTTTCCTGTACCAAATCCAACTGTTCCGTTTTTATCTCCAACAACAACTAAAGCTGTAAATCTGAATCTTCTACCACCTTTTACAACTTTTGTTACTCTTCCGATTTTAACGATTGCTTCTTGAAAATCTTCTCTATTTACTGCCATCATTAACCCTTATAATTTGATACCGTTAGCTCTAAGTGCATCAGCAAATGCTGCAACAACACCATGGTAAAGGTATCCATTTCTATCAAATACTACTGTTTCAATACCAGCAGATTTTAAGTTCTCAGCGAATTGTGCTGCAACTTTCTCTGCGTTCTCTTTAGTTGCTCTTAATCCCATATTTTGAGAACTAACAGCTGCTAAAGTAACACCTTCAACATCGTTAACCGCTTGAGCGCTTAAGTATTTGTTAGATTTAAAGATTGATACTCTTGGCTTATCAGCAGTACCAAAAATTGATCCTCTAACTCTTCTTTTTCTTTTTGCTCTTAATGCATTTTTCTTTGCTAGATCTTTTGCTCTACTCATCATTCACACCTTACTTCGCAGTTTTTCCGGCTTTTCTAACGATATGCTCGTCAGTATATTTAACACCTTTACCTTTGTAAGGTTCTGGTTTTCTAAAGCCTCTAATAATTGCAGCAGCTTGACCAACTTGTTGTTTGTCTGCACCTTTAACGTGAATTAAGTTTTTCTCAACAGTAACTTCTAATCCCTCTGGGATATCGTAATTAATTGGGTGAGAGTATCCTAATTGTAACTCTAAAACTTTACCTTTAACAGCAGCTCTATAACCAACACCGTTGATTTCTAAAGATTTTTGGAAACCTTTATCTAAACCTTCGATAGCGTTGTTAATTAATGCTCTGTAAGTTCCCCAGAAAGCAGCTGATTCTTTTTCTTCACCAACTTTTCCTAAAACAACTTGATTTTCAGCAGTTTCTACAGTTACTCTTCCGTGTGTTTCAACAGGAATAGTTTTGTTACCTTTTTTTACGTTTACAATAGTACCATCAACTGATACTTCAACCCCTGAAGGGATTGCGATAGGTTTTTTTCCAATTCTAGACATTACACTCTCCTACCATACTGTACATAGTACTTCACCACCAACTTTAGAAGCGTAAGCTTCATCGTTAGCGATAACACCCTTGTTAGTTGTAACAATGATTGTACCATATCCATTTTTGAAGTTTTTTAATTCATTAAAAGGTTTGTAAACTCTTCTACCTGGTTTAGAAACTCTTTTAATTTCGTTAATTACAGAGTTATCATTATCATCATATTTTAATGTAACCTGAACAGTTCTCTTGTTGTTTTCACCTTCGATAACTTTGTAACTTTCAATGTATTCTTTTTGTTGTAATACTTCTAAGATTCCTACAACTGTATTTGAATGTAATAATGTTGCAACGTCTAATTTTCTCATTGCAGCATTTCTAATTCTAGTTAAAGCATCTGCGATTATATCATTCATCATAGCTTATTTTCTCCCTACCAACTAGCTTTTCTAACACCTGGTAATAAACCTTCGTTAGCCATTTTTCTTAAACAAACTCTACAAAGTCCGAAGTCTCTGTATACTGAGTGTGGTCTACCACACACTGAACATCTTGTGTATGCTCTAGAAGAGAACTTAGGAGTTCTCTTTTGCTTAGCAATCATAGATTTCTTTGCCATTACGCTCTTCCTTTTGTAAATGGAATTCCTGCTAACTCTAATAATCTAAATGCTTCAGCATCATTATCAGCACTAGTAGAAATTGAAATATTCATACCGTGAGTTTTGATAATATCATCATAAACTACTTCTGGGAACATTAATTGCTCATCTAAACCGAAGTTGAAGTTTCCTCTTCCGTCAAAACCATTTCTGTTTAAACCTTGGAAGTCTTTTACTCTTGGTAATGCAATAGAACATAATTTGTCTAAGAATTCATACATTCTCTCACCTCTAAGTGTAACTTTAACACCTACAGGGTAACCTTCTCTTACTTTAAAACCAGCAACTGATTTTTTAGCAATAACTTTAACTGCTTTTTGACCAGCAATTAAAGAGATAGTATCTTGAATGTTTTGCATTAATTTACTATCTTTCATAGCTTCACCCGCACCAACAGAGATAACTACTTTTTCTAACTTAGCAGTTAACATTTTGTTTTTTGGGAATTCAGTTTCTAATGCTGATTTAATTTCTGCATTATATTTTTCTAATAATCTTGCTGCCATCTTACTCACCTTCTACTTTTGCTACATTTGAAACGTCAATAGGCATTTCTTTGTTTACAAAACCACCTTCTGGGTTTTTCTCTTGATCAGGCTTAACAGTTTTTTTAGCAACTTTACAATCTTTAACGATTACTTTCATTTCTTTTGGTAATACAGCTAAAACTTCTCCAGTTTTACCTTTGTCATCACCAGCGATGATTTTTACAGTATCACCTTTTTTGATTTTTAATTTAACTGCCATAATTATAATACCTCCGGTGCAAGTGAAACGATTTTCATGAAACCTGAATATCTTACTTCTCTAGCAACAGGTCCAAAGATTCTTGTACCAATTGGGTCTTTTTTAGCATCTAAAATAACTGCTGCATTGTCGTCAAATCTGATTAATGAACCATTTTCTCTTTGAACTTCTTTGTGAGTTCTAACAACTACTGCTTTAACTACTTGACCTTTTTTAACTTTTCCAGTTGGTAAAGCTTTTTTAACAGAAGCAACAATTACATCACCTACAGATGCATATCTTCTTTTAGATCCACCAAGAACTTTGATACACATGATTTCTTTAGCACCTGTGTTATCAGCTACGTTTAATCTTGTAAAACTTTGAATCATTACTTAACTCCTGTAGCAACAATAGTTTTTAATCTGAAAGACTTAGTTTTTGATAAAGGTCTACACTCAACAGCGATAACTTTGTCACCTTCATTTAATTCGTTTCTTTCATCGTGAATTAAATATTTTTTAAATCTTTTTACAGTCTTGTGATATCTTGGGTGTAAAACGTATCTAGTAACTAAAATAGATGCTGTTTTATCTCCAGATTTTTTTACCACTACACCTTGAATCTCTCTTTTATGTGTCATACTTTGGATCCTTAGTTAGCTTTTGCTGCAGTCATAGCTGTTTGAATTCTAGCGATATCTTTTTTAGCCGCTTTTAATTCAGATGTATTTGTTAACTGCATAGTTTTTAGCTTCGCTTTTAATTCAAAAAGAAGCACCTTTTTTTCTTTTAATAACTCTTGAAGCTCGTTAAGGCTTTTGTCTTTTAAATCAGTATAGTTCATTTTCGCTATCTCTTGTTACAATTTTAGTTTTAAATGGTAATTTATGTTGTGCTAAAGTTAAAGCTTCTCTTGCTAACTCTTCAGATACACCTGCCATTTCAAAACAAATTCTTCCAGGCTTAATGTTCATAACCCATTTATCAACAGCACCTTTACCTTTACCCATTCTTGTTTCTAATGGCTTAGCAGTAAGTGGCTTATCTGGGAATACAGTAATCCAAACTTTCGCTTGTCTTTTAACTTTTCTTGTCATAGCAATTCTGGCAGATTCGATTTGTCTTGAATCAATTCTTCCGTGCTCAGTTGCCTTAAGACCGATTTCACCGTATGCTAAAGAGTTACCTCTATGAGCTTTACCTCTATTTCGGCCTTTCATCATTTTTCTGTATTTAGTTCTTTTAGGCATTAACATGATTATTTACCTCTTCTTTTAGATGGTCTTCTCTTTTGCTTAGGCTCTTCAGTTCTTTCAGCAGGAATACCTTTAGCTAAAACTTCACCTTTGAAGATCCAAACTTTAATACCGATACAACCGTAAGTTGTATGAGCTTCAGCGAATCCGTAATCAATTCTAGCTCTTAAAGTATGTAAAGGAACTCTACCCTCTAAGTACCACTCAGTTCTAGCCATTTCAGCTCCACCAAGTCTACCAGAAACAGATACTTTAATACCTTTTGCACCAGATTTAAGAGCGTTTTGCATAACTCTTTTCATAGCTCTTCTAAATGCAACTCTTCTTTCTAATTGTTGAGCAACATTTTCAGCAGCTAATTGACCAGAAAGTTGTGGCTTTCTCTCTTCTTTAATATTAACAGCAATTTCTTTTCCAACTAAGTTAGAAAGACTTACTTTTAATTTTTCAACGTCTGCACCTTTTTTACCAATGATGATACCAGGTCTAGCAGCAACGATTGTAACTCTGATTTTCTTAGCAGTTCTTTCAACGATAGTTTGAGCAACACCTGCGTAGTATAACTCTTTCTTAACGAACTTTCTAATTTTATCATCTTCAGCAACGTTTGCTGGCATGTTGTTGAACTTAGGAAACCATCTTGATTCCCAGTTTCTATTGATACCTAATCTTAAACCTATTGGATTAACTTTTTGACCCATTACTTATCTCCTTTTTCAGCAGCCGCTACTTCAATCATAATGTGTGCAGTTGGTTTGTGCTTAGGTGATGCACTACCTCTAGCTCTTGGAGTAAATCTCTTAAGAACTGGACCTTTGTCAACTCTAGCTGAAGTAATTACAGCTTCTTCTGGCTCTAAACCAGCATTTGCTACTGCAGATGCAATAACTTTTGAGATGATTCCAGCAGCTTTGTTAGGAGTAAATTCTAAAGATGCAATAGCATACTCAGCATTCATACCTTGAACTTCTCTAGCAATTAATCTTGCTTTTGTAGGAGAAAGTCTAATAAATTTTAATATTGCTTTACCCATTGATTACGCCTTCTTCTGTACAGAGCCTTTGTGACCCTTAAATGTTCTAGTTGGTGCAAATTCACCTAATTTATATCCAACGTGGTTCTCTGTAATATTTACAGGAACAAAGTTTCTTCCATTGTGCACATTAAAAGTTAAACCAATCATATCAGGTAATACCATTGATCTTCTTGACCAAGTTTTAATTGGTTTTCTATCATTAGCTTCATTAGCTTTGATAACTTTTTTCATTAGGTGTGCATCTACAAATGGACCTTTTTTAATTGATCTTGCCATCTTTTAAACCCTTACTTCTTTCTTCTTGAAATGATTAGTTTGTCACTAGCTTTTTTCTTTCTAGTTTTGTAACCTTTAGTTGGCATACCCCATGGAGTAACTGGATGTCTACCTGAGTTAGTTTTACCTTCACCACCACCATGAGGGTGATCAATTGGGTTCATTGCAGAACCTCTAGTTTGAGGTCTAATACCCATGTGTCTTGTTCTACCAGCTTTACCAACAACCATATTGATGTAATCTTCGTTTCCAACAATACCAATTGTAGCGATACATACACCTAAAATTTTTCTCATTTCACCAGATGGTAATCTTAAGATAACATACTTGTCTTCTCTACCCATAATTTGAGCATATCCACCAGCAGATCTTGCAATTTGTCCACCTTTACCTGGTTTCATCTCAATGTTATGAACCATAGTACCTACAGGGATAGATTTTAATCTCATAGCATTACCTGGAATAATATCTAAACCAGACTCAGCAGCTTGAACTTTATCACCAACTTTTAATCCAGAAGGTTGTAAGATATATCTCTTATCACCATCAGCATAAGTAACTAAACAAATTCTACAGTTTCTGTATGGGTCGTACTCAATAGTAGATACTGTTCCCTCAACACCAAATTTATCTCTTTTGAAATCGATAATTCTATATAATTTTTTAGCACCTGCTTCTTTATGTCTAGAAGTGATTCTACCGTTATTATTTCTACCAGCTGAAGCTTTTACTCTTACAAGTAAAGATCTAACTGTTGGTTTAGAAGTAATATCAGAAGTATCCATAACAGACATGAATCTTCTTGCAGGAGTTATTGGTCTAAATTTTTTAATTGCCATCTATAATCTCCTTAAGCTGATAGGTTCGCTATTTCAGCGCCCTCTGGTAATGTAACGTAGAATTTTTTGAAATCTGGTCTTTTACCAGGCTTTCCTCTAAATCTTTTAACTTTACCATTTTGTCTTAAAGAATTTACTTTTGATGGAGTAACACCAAAATACTCTTTAAATACTTCTTTTAAACCGTTTTTAGTCATTCTTGGACTAGTTTGAACAACGATTACACCATTTTCTTGAAGCTCGATTGTTTTTTCTGTATATAATATCGCTTTAATATCTGTAATATCTGCCATCTTAAGCCTCTTTTGTTAATGCATCAAATACTGATTTTTCAATTAGTACTGAGTGGTATGCAGCAATTAAATAAGCGTTAACTTCTTGCTTTTCAACCATATAACAGTTTTTAACATTTCTAAACGCTAAGTATGTTTTCTCATCAATTGTATCAACTACAACAAGAGTATCTCTTTTGTCTAGTTTACTTAAAACTGCAACTGCGTCTTTAGTCTTACCTGATTCAACTTTAACAGAATCTGCTACAAATAATGAACCATTGTTAGCTTGTGCATTTAAAGCGAATTTTAATGCTAAAGCTTTTTGTTTTTTGTTAACTTTTTGGTTATAGTTTCTTGCAGATGGTCCAAATACTTGACCTCCACCAACGAATAAAGGAGATCTTTTAGAACCCCATCTAGCACCACCAGAACCTTTTTGAGCTTTAGGTTTTTTACCACCACCGCTAACTTCAGATCTGTTTTTAACTCTAGCTGTATTTGCTCTTAATGAAGATAAGTACGACTTAACATATAAGTATAAGTTGTGAGAGTTAATCTCTTCATAACTTGCTGGTAATGCTAACTCACCATTATTTTCAAATTTCTCGTTTAATACTACTGCATTACTCATTTAGCAACCTTTACTTTTCCTAATGCACCATTTGGTCCTGATACTGAACCTTTAACAACTAAAATTCCAGTTTCAGCGTCAAATGAAACTACATCATTTTTAACACTTACATTTGTATTTCCGTATTGACCTGGCATTTTCTTACCTGGCATAACTCTACCTGGCCATTCACAGTTACCGATTGAACCAGTTCTTCTACCCATTCTGTGACCGTGTGATGCTCTACCACCAGCGAAGTTCCATCTTTTAACCCCACCTTGGAAACCTCTACCTTTAGTTTTGAAAGTTGTTTTTAAAACTTTCGCTTCAGATAAAGGAGCAACATCTAAATCACCAGCTTCAGTATTTGCTACAGTTGCTGTTGCAAATCTATTAAACTCTTTAGATAGATTATATTTTTTTTGTTGACCTTCAATTGCTTTGTTCATCTTCTTTCCAGAAGCATAAGAAACAATTGCTACACCGTCAGTCACTTCACATACCTTAGTATCTAGAACTCTTAAAAGTGTAACAGGAACAGCAGGAACTGAAACAGTTCTACTCATACCAATTTTTTCTACGATAAATTCCATTTATTACCCTTTCTTCTTATTCTTGACCCATAGATCTAACTTCAACATCAACTTCAGGAGCTAAGTCAAGTTTCATTAATGAATCAACTGTATCAGGAGTCGCTGCAATGATATCAATCATTCTAGTGTGAACTCTGATTTCGAATTGCTCTCTTGAATCCTTGTTTACGTGAGGACCTTTAAGAACTGTATATCTTCTGATTTTAGTTGGAAGAGGGATTGGACCTCTTAACTCAGCACCAGTTCTTTTAACAGCTTCAACAATTGAAGCAACACTTCTGTCTAAAACTCTATGATCGTAAGCTTTAAGCTTTAATCTGATTTTTTCCATTTTTTTCCTTTAAAGAACTCGTTAGATGTGCCGAAAAAGCACTCTAACCACATTTAGTGGACGCGGATTATAACTTAAAATGTATTAAATGTCAAGTATTATGGGGTTTTGGTGTAAAAAAACAATATTTTATTTCCTTTATAAAAGGAAATATGTAGTATTTTTAGTATCTTTTTAAGTATAAACTAAGGATAAACCTTAAAAAATAGGACTATTACAAAATGGAAACAATTTACGCTATATACTTGCATTCAACTATTTCAATATATAAAACTATATAGTTATATACAACTATATTCATTTACAATACATACTTTTATTTTATTAAGAATTTAATTTTATTGAATGTCTATTTTAAGTAAAATCTTTAATATTTTGTATTTAGCCTATTCTCTTTTACAGCAGCATGTAAAGTATATAGTAAAATAAACAACATTAGTGCATTTAGAATATGCCACATAAAATGTGTACCTATATTTAAGTTGTTACACAAATATATATCAAATGTTCTAAAAGTAAGAGAAATTATGAAAACAAAAAAAGCAATGACAGAATACTTAAATAAAATTCTTCTTTTAACATACAAAGAGATGCAGAATATAAACATAAAGAATAATGCTGGTGCATATTGTAAAGAGCCGTTTAAAAGCTTTGTATTTGAGTTTTCACTATTTGCAAGGTCAAATCCTAAGTATGCTAAAACAAATACTATTGTCATTATTCGTAATGTTTTAAACCATGTGGCCTTGAAAATTATTCTAAGTATAAACAATACATATAAAACAACAAATGACCATATAGGAATTGTATCAGCAAGAGAACTCCAAGTATTAGCAAAAGTATGAAATAAGAATGAGCCTACACCAATAAAACCAACCATTATGGATAAAAATATATATGGCTTATTATTTAAGCCCTCTTTTTTATGAATATATAGTGCATATAATGAAGCGAGTATAAAAGCTAAATTCGTTAAAGTATTTATAGGTTCAGCCCAAAAAGATGTATCAACTCTTTCACAATATAAATCTATAGATTCTGTCCACATGTGTAACTCCTATTATTTATACTAACATTTAAAAGTTACACAATGAACATACTATCTTTTATAAACTATCTTTCTTCTCCACATGAACAACAATACTTTAAAAATGAAATAGTCATATTTCCACAAGAGTTACATTTTACTCTTAATTCATTTTTACAGTTAGGGCAAAAATTCATTGTTTCATAATTAACCTTATTGTTACAGCTATTACAAATACTTTTATTAAATGACTCAATTTTTGAGATAGTTGTATTTTGAAACTCACTACTACTTTCTCTATACTTTTTTTGTATTCTTATTATTATAAATGTAAAAATGATTACTAAAACACCTAATGCAAAATAGTAAACAACAAATGGTATTTCTAAGTTTGCAAAGAATTGCATAAGCTTTTCAAAAAAGACTTTTGGTAGTAGTGTATAAATTAAAGATATAAATGAAATAATTGTTGGTATTGATATAATCACTAAAATATTCTTTGCAATTACATATACAACATAATTTTCTTTTAACAAAAACTTTTTCATTGAATAAAAAGCAACAAGCAATAAAGGAATTAAAAACGCAAGTGTAATTAAATCTTTTTTCACTTCATATATTTTAATTTGTGCCTTATGATTTTCTTTTATCAAGTCTTTATTTATATCAATATACGAAACCAATTTTTTAATACTTTTTGAAGAAGAAAAAGTTTTTTCTAAATTGTCAATCTTATTAGCTAGCTCTTTATTTTTTTCTAAGTACATATTGTACTTCTCTTTTATACTTGAATCTATGTTTTTTGTATTATCAGTTTGTATGTTTTCAAATAATTTTGTATTATAGTTTTTTCTGTAAAAATCTAACTGATTATTAATAGTTCTTAACTCATTTTTTAATATTTGATTTTCTTTTCTTAATTCATTTATATTATGCTGTTTTTTTACTTCATCAAGTAATGTAACAATTTGTTTACAACTTGGTGATATTTCTTCTTTTTGAATATTGTTATATTTATGTTCATTCTCATATGTATAATAGTAATAACTCTCGAAACTTTTTATTTTATTTGAATTTACAAGATTATTACAAAGTTTAGAATATGAGTTGTTTGGATTGTTTATTATATTTACTTGAAAATCAATTCCCATTTGAAGAATAGAAAGAACAAATAAATCTAGTAATATTATAAATACAATTGTTAGCTTTGAAAGCTTTTCTTTACCCTTAAAAATAAAATTGTTTTTGTAAAAGTCTTTAAAAACATTTTTCATATTAATCCTTTAATTTTTAAATATATTTTTTGGATAGAATATTCTTATTATTAAAATACCCATAATTAAACAAAGAAGTATAGGTAAAGTTAAGTTTATACTAAATAAAAAAGTAATCAATAAAAATATAACCAAAGCTATAGTAATCCACACACTTACTAAAAAGATAAAAATACACCCTATTCTAAAAATTGTTCCCATATAATTACTCATTGTTTAACCTTTGAACTCTTAATATTTCTTCAATTTGTCTTCTATGAATAAAAGTATGCATAAACATAAAACAACTCCAATCATGATTGTTAAAATTAATAAACCAAGGATGAGCTTTTGTCATAGTTGATTGATTTTTCTTATGTTCTTTTATAAACAGCTCATACTTATTCATAAAGTCTAAAAAAATTTTTATTGAATCTTTATCTTTTCCAATAGGCTTCACATTTTCTATTGTAATACTCTTTTTATATTCCTTTTCCCTTGATAAAGAGTCTATTACTTCCATGATTACCTCACTCGTAATATATAAATGTTCACAAATCATATTGATTGAATAATCACTACTATGTTCTTCTATTGCAAAAGTTCTATCTACTTTTACTCTTTTTTCTTTTTCTTCGTCACTTAATAAATTCGTCAAGTTTTCAATAATCTTTCTTTCTCTTTTTAATAAAAAAAGAGCTAAATTCCATGTCATAAGTAATCTTACAACTGGTATCAAAAAGTACCTAATAACAGCTCTTTCAATAAGAGGCAATCCATCTCCTGCTTTTGCTTTCATGTGTAATCCTTCTTGTTATTTAAAGATTTTAATATAGATTATTTTACAAGGAACTTAACTTTAGAGTAATTACTCTAATTTATTAAGTAAAAGCTCTAAAATGTTAAAATACCCTTATGAAAAAAAAGATAGATGCAAAAACAAAAATAAAACAAAATGCCCTTAAACTATTTAATGAAATAGATTCATTAAGTATAACAACAAACCATATAGCAAAAGAAGCAGGAATATCTCCTGGAAATCTTTACTACCACTATAAAAATAAAGAAGAAATCATTCTAGATTTATATCTACAGTTAAGTTCTGAATTTGTTGAACTAAATAGCTTTGAGAAAATGCTTTTACATGAAAATTTTTTTGAAGCAATGGATGAAATGTTCAATCAATATGCAAAACTATTTTTTAAATACAGGTTTATATTAAGAGATGCAACAGTTCTAATAGCTATGGATTCAAAGTTAAAAGAGGCTTTTGCTTCGAATCAAGAATTAAGAATTAATCAAATAGAAAATCTTCTAAACTATTTAATAAAAGAAGGCTTGTTAAAAGAACTAAATAGAAGTTCACTTCATAAAAGAGCTAAGTTACATTGGTTTATTACAGCTTACTGGCAAACATTTGCTTCAACAACAGGAGATGTAACTTTAGAGACACTCCAAGAATCAAAAGAGGTATTTTTTGAATTTATGATTTATCCAAATCTTACAGAAAAAGGAAAAGATTTAATTAGAAAAATGAGTAAATAAAACTAAATTTTTCCCACAAATAAGCTTTTTGTAATAAAAAATAACTTAAAATTAATATAGCCAAACCTATCGTGAGGTAGGGACGGAAAGTCACGGGTCTTAGATTTAAGATAGCCGGATTGCACACTCTTATATCCAATGCAATTGGCAATTTTAATCTAGTCTACGAATTAAAATCAAGAAGTTATACGCGAACTTGGCTTCTTTGGACATTCTAGGAGATTAAAAATGAGAACACTAATGATTAAAGGATTTAAAAACAGCTGCATTTTAGCTGCTTTTTCATTCGCACTTATATTACTTATGCATATGCAAAATAGCATACCTGTTTTCAGACTATTTACAACATAAAAATTAATAATATAAGAGTTTAGATTAATAGAAGTTTTCTTCCAAAAGGAACTTCTATATCTTCACTTAGAACCCAAACACTCTCATATGAAGGTTCCTCATTGGGAAACTTACCAAAACCATCAGTAAAATATAAAAGTAAATTTACCTCATCTATATTCTCATCTATATAAATAAAAGTATTCTCAAAATTTGTACCACCGCCACCTTTTAAAGTATATGACAATTCATCACCAGCATATAAAATATGATGTTCATGAACTTTTACATCTGCAACTAATAAATCAATCTCAAAATTTTCAAAACTATTCATAATTAATTCTACTTCTGCTAAAAACTTCGATAGTAATTTACCATCAATTGAGCCAGAACTATCGATACAAACTACTAGTTTTGCTTTTGTTCCCTGTAAAGATGGCAATGCAAAACCTTGAGAAATATATCTCTTGTTAGGAGGTATTAATCTATAATCAAATCTTACAGACTGCTCTATGATATTATAAAGTTCTTGCTCCCAAGATATTTTTCCTTCATATATATTAGGAACTAGAATTTCTATTCCTAAGGGTAAATCACCTTGTAATTTAGCTTTATTTAAAAGCTGTTCATGCATATCTTGTATCTCTTGATTATCATCTATTTCTTGTTCTTGATGTCTTTCAAACTTTATTTGAGATACTTGTTCAGGAGTATGTTTATCATCATCAATTTCATTTTCTAATGCTGAGTATATTGCTTCTGCACTCATATCATCAAATCTCTCATCATAATTTACCCCATCAGGTAATTCCAAGCCATTATTTACAAGTAAACAATTTATTGCATAATCAGTAGCTAAAACCCAAAGCCACTGCATTCTAGAATCTACTCTTTTATCATGTAAAAAAGCTTGATGCATTGCTGAGTTTGTAAGCACAAAACCTAGTTCTTCATCACTTAAAGAGTTTATATAATCATCGTTGTATTCAAAATTTAAACTTGTTGAGAGATAAGTTTTTAAATCTTTATTTAAAACAGCTTTTTGACTTGAAGCAATAGAACCAAAATAAGGCTGTTCTATTATAAGAGAAGACTTAACTCTTGATATTCTTTGCTCTATTTGATTTTGCAAAATTTATCCAATCAAAAACTTATTTGCATCACTCCATGTTTTCCATGAAGGTGAACTCTCTATATTGATACCCTCTTTTTGAATATCTCTAATAAGCATTACTGAGAACTCATTTGGCAACTCTAAAGAGTAATTTAAAACATTTGTGATTCTTTTGTTATCACCTTTTTGCTTTAAAGCATAAGTTAAACCAGTACATAAAGCATATAAAACAGAATTATTAGATGGTACAGTATCTAACTTTCCTTCTAATATATCATCAATACTTGGTAACTCTTTCATAACCTTACAATAGTTCATAAACTCTACAGCACTATCTTTTCCAATGGCACCACTTATAACCTCTTCTAGTAAACCTATATCTAAATTTGATTTTAATATATCATCAACATAAGACCATGATCTAGGAGTTGCAAAAGATTTTTCTTTCGACTTTGCATCAAAAGTAAATAGATTCTCACTTTTGTAAGATAAAAATGAGATAATTCTACTATCTATATTAGAATCATATGCCCATTTTTTCCATTCATCAAAATCTAAATCAAAATCAAGATGAACAAACCTATTTGCTAATGGTGTTGGCATTCTATAAGTTACACCTCTATCAGTTTCATAATTTCCTGCTGCAATGATTGCATAATTTTTAGGAAGAATATACTCACCTATCTTTCTATCTAAAATTAATTGGTATGCAGCAGCTTGAATAGTTGGAGGAGCTGAATTTATTTCATCCAAAAAAAGTATTCCTTCCTCTTCAATCTCACTATTTGGTAAAAATTCAGGTTTTGCCCATACTGCACTTTTTGTTTCACTTTGAAAAAAAGGAATACCTCTTAAATCTGTAGGGTCTAATAAACTTAGTCTTAAATCAATAAAATTCATATTTTTTTGATTAGCTATTTGTTTAACAAGTGAAGATTTTCCTACCCCTGGATTTCCCCAAATAAATACAGGTACTTTACTTTGTATCAAAGATTCTAAAGAGTTTTTTAAAGCACTCGCTTTCATTTTACATTCCTATATTTTTTCTTGTAAACTCTCTAAAACTATCATTATTAGAGATAATTGATTTTAAACCACCATCATACTGAAATTGTAATAATACCCCAATAGGAGTAGAAGTATTTGCACATAAAATCTCATTTATAGCTCTATCTTCTTTTAGACTTAAATCTTTTAAAATTGTACTTGGTGTTTTAATATTTGAAGCTAAAGAGATATTAACATCATAATCATTTAAACTATATAGAAAATCAAACTGTTCTTGATTTAATGCTTCATTATGAGCTAAAGAGATATTATAGATTTTATCCTCTTTTTTTAAAAATTCCTCTACTCTATTTTTAGGACAATTTTTATTTTTTAATAGATTTATATTTGAATTATCAATATTTTTAGCAAATGCTTTATCAATCATTTCACTTGTTAAACTACTATTCATACTTAAATAAATAAGTGAAATATCATCTATATTTTCAAAAAACTTTTCAAAAGAATTTTCATCTAATTTTATAGTCTTAAAAAGCTGTTTTTTTAGAATATCATTATCTAAAAACTCTTCAATCATTGAGTCATCATAATTAGAAGCTTTAATCAATGAAAGATTTACTTCTTGTCTACCTTTTTCAAAAAGCTTTTTTTGAATCATAGGAGAGATTGCTTCATTTAATGCCAAAAATTTTAACTCATTTACTCTATTGTTTTTTATAATCTGCAAATGCATGCTCTTTGAACTATTTGGATTTAAAGCAACAACTTCTTTTAAACTCAAAGGTTGATCTTCATAAGCATTTTTACTTGAGATTGAAAAGTCTGGCATATTATAGATAACTTCTAAAAGTTTTGAACTATTAGCTTCTAAAGCTGTATAATATACACCAATAGGAGCATATTGTATATTATGATTTGTTTCAACCAAACTACAAAATCTCTCAACTATTTTTGTACAAACATCTCTATTTTCATCAGTATCATATATATCTTCATTTTTAAAATCATATAAACTTAATAGTTTTATAAATATCTCATCTTCAAAATACTCATTACTTAGAAGTTTTATTAACCTCTCTTGGTTTTTAGATATTTTAATAGCAACTAAAATTGAATCTATATCTAGATTCTTTGAAAACTCCTCTTCTAATTTATCAATTTCTAAAATATCTAATTGAGTCAATGAAAGTTCATATAACTCCTCTTCTATAACAATAGGTGTAAATTTACCCTTTATAACAATATCTGCTTTTTGTATACTATCAACAAGAACTGCACCCTTTTGCAATAAATACTTTTCTAATTCTTCTAAATCAATTAGGTTTGTTCTTCCTGTAAAAAATATATTTTTATTTTTATAATCATTCATGTTGAAATCTTATCTCACTATTCTTTAAAATACTTAATTAAATTAAATATTTAAGTTTTTATTTATATAAATAGTTACAAGTCATACACTGTTCATTTACTTTTTTATTGTAGAATTAAGTTATAACAAAATGAAGGGAGTTGATATATTATGAATATTTCATCAATTGATAGTTATGGTTTAGATATACCAGACTATTCTGATTTTTCTATACAACCTTCAAGTCAAACTTTTGAAACACCAGATCCAGTAGACCAAATTGCTCCTGTAAGCGAGATTGGTTCTGCTTCAGTTGTAAGTATAAGTGCTGTTGCACAAGAAGATATTCAAACACAAGCTTTACAGCAGGATTTTCTATACAATTTAGATGAATTAAAAAATGGAAATATTTCAAAAGAGGATTTTTCCAACTTTCTTGGAGATAGTGGATTAAATAACTTAAATTTACAAGAGCAATTTTTAAATACAAAAAATGATATTACTACAGATGCAAACTACGCAGCAGCTCTATTTAGTGTAACGCAAGAAACTGCAAATAGTAATAGCGAAAATAAACTTTCATCTTTTGCTAATATGATGGATAAAATAAATGAGCAAACGCAAAGTGCTGATGTAAGAGATAAATTACAAGCTTATACAGCAAATCTTAGAAACTAAATACTTATTCTTTGGACCCTACCCTTGGTAGAATCCAGAGAAAAGAAGAACATCATCATCTTCTTCATTTTTCAAATCATTTACAATTAGATTTTCAAGTGTTTTTGCAATACTTGGAGCAAAAGTCATTCCAAGCCAACCAAGTCCCATTGCATATACAAGATTGTCATACTCTTCATCTTTTCCAAATAATGGTCTATCATTTGGTGTTAACGGTCTAAAGCCACTCCACTCTTTTATATTCTTCATCTCAAAAGGTTTTGTATACTTTTTAAAGTTTTCTTTTATACTATCTATTTGAGCTTTTACAATAGCAGGATTTGAAGAACCTAACTCTAGTTTTGAAGTAAGTCTTACATCATTTCTTCTTGGTGTCATCACAATAAATAAGTCATTGAATAAACAAGAAGTTTTAGGTTTTAATTCTTCTGGCATATCAAAAGTAATACTATAACCTTTTGCAGGTGTCATTAGAAGCTCTTTTTTTCTTCTTTTTGCTAAAAGTGTTTGATATCCTGTTGCCATTATAAAACTATTTGCTTCGTATGTTGCACTTTTTGAACTAACACTTACTACTTTTTCATCACTAAAACTAATGTCTTCTATTTTTTCATTTAATATTATTTCAACACCATTTTCAGTTAGATATCTTTTCATTTCAAGCATTACTCTTTGAGGATCTAAATGGGCATTTTTCTTAAATAGAATTGCTCCTTTTACATCAGAACTTGCACAAGGTAAATACTCTTCAATTCTATTTTTAGTAAGTATTTCAAATCTATTACTATCTTCATAGTTATACTGTTTTAGCTTTTTATCATAACTATCTTGCTCTGTAAAAACAGATAACATTCCAGTATGGTGAAAATCAAAATCTAAGTTTTCTTCTTTTTGAATTTGTTTATAAAAATCGATTGTTCTTTGCCCATATTTTTCAAAAAGAATAAGTGTTTTTTTTAGTCTTTCTTCATTTGCATTTTTCACAAAAGCCAAAAGCCATTTAAAAAGTTCATAGTCAAATTTAGGATGAAGTTTAACAGGAGACTCCCCTTTTAACATCATTTTTATTGTTTCACCAACAACTCCCGGATGACTTAAAGGTGCTTTATCAAAAGAGGATAATAAACCTGCATTTCCAAAAGAAGTATTATTTGTAATATCATTTTCATCTATTAAAGTAACTGTTCTACCTGCTTTATGCAAGTAATAAGCACTCATTAAACCAATAATACCTCCACCAATTATTACGATATCTCGTTTCATAAAAAATCCTTAGAATATTTTTTAAATAATATATTAATATTTTGTATTTTTGTAGATAAAATATGTGGAAATATTATATTATAATTTAATTAAGCAAGTAGTTATAAGAAGTAGTTTGATGCACTATTTTTTAATTTGTTAAAAATCTCATCAAAATTTGCAGGGTAAACTCTGTTACCTCCAATTGAACTAATAAAGTTAGTATCCCCAAGCCATCTTGGAAGCATATGATAATGAACATGTTGTTCTATTCCTGCACCTGCTGCTTTTCCTAAGTTCATTCCAATGTTTACACCTTCACAAGGCATAACTTCTTTTAGAAGCTTTACACCTTGTCTTACTCTTACACTCATAACTTCCCAAACTTTATCATCTAGTTCTTCTATTTTATCAGTATGAAAATGAGGTATTACCATCATATGACCAGGAGAATAAGGAAACTTATTCATAACAACATAACAATACTCATCATGGAATAAAACTTGAAGGTTTTCATTATCTAAATTTTTTGAAATGTGACAAAAAACACAACCTTCAATTTTTTCTTCACTAACATAAGAGTATCTCCATGGGGCATATAAGTGTTCCATATTTAGTTATCCTATATAAAATTTGGTGCATCATTTGCAAAAAGGATTAAATCTCCTGACCTAGTTTTCTCTGCTAAAGTCTCTTCCATTTTTGATTTATCTTTTAAAATAAATACTTTATTCTCATCAATATTTGAACTTAGTAAATGAGAGTTTAAATCCCCTGTAATAATCGCAAAATCAAACTTTTCATTAATTGCATTTGCAAGTAACATATTTGCTTCATCTGTTGACTCAACTAAACCAGGTGTTATAATTACTTTTCTTCCTTCATATGAAGAACAAATATTAATTCCTTCTAACATACCTTCTATATTACCGTTAAAAGAATCATCAATAATTACTTTTCCACCTGCTTCTATTTTTTGAAGTCTATGCTCTACTTGAGGTAAGTCTTGAAGTGCTAATTTAATCTCATCTATACTCATACCTAAATGATGTGCTACTAAAATTACAGCTGTTAAGTTGATTGCATTAAAGCTTCCAAGAACAGGAGCATGGAAATGTTCAATTTGCCCATTTACTTCCACATCAAACCAAATACCATTTAAATCACTTTTTGTTACATGTAAACCATTTGGAAATTTAGTGATAGTATCATAATCTTTTATATGTGTAGACTCATGAACAAATCCCATTTCCATTTTTGGTGATTTTAAAAGTTCCATTTTTGTATGAATAATATTATCAATTGTTTTGAAGTATTCAATATGTGCTTCACCAATAGAACCTACTACACAAATCTGTGGCTCTAAAAACATTGCAATCTCTTCAATATCACCTTTTACTCTTGCACCTGCTTCTGCAATATAAACTTGTGTATCATCAGGTAAGTCTCTATTTACATCTAATACAATTCCAGCTATTGTATTTACAGACCTTGGTGTTTTGTATGTTTTGTACTTATTCTTAAGAACATGATGTAAGAAATTTTTGATTGATGTTTTACCAAAAGAGGCTGTGATAGCTACTGTTTTTAAACCTCTAATATTTTCATATCTTTGTTTTGCTTTATGTTTAAAAGATATAAAAAATATCTTTTCTAAAATAGTTGAAATACCATAAGCTAAAAGTAATGGTGCAAAAATAAATTTATTTGAACACTCTTGGCTAGCCAAGCAAAGTGCTGTTAATATAAACGTTGTAAATAAAAGTATTGTTAAAAATCTTTTAACTCTTGCTGTTAAAACCAAAGGTCTATCTAGTTTCTTATTCCATAAAACAAAGCTTACTAAATATAAAGCATAAAAATAAATAGCATAATAAAGTTCAGGAATCAGATAAAAAAGAACGATTGGAGCTAAGAAGTAAGTAATATGCCACTGCCATTTGTGGTGTTTTAAAACAACTCTTTCGATTTTGTAGTTGTACCATTGAAGGTTAGTAATAAGGTACCAACCTAAACTCATTATTAAAACTATGTGTGTAAATATATTAAAATATTCAAGGTATTGCATTTTCTATTCTCTCACTAATATCTTTTGCATTTTTAGCAAAGAAGTAATGGTCACCATCATATGATATAAATGTTGAGTTGTTTATTAAAGTGGCTATTTTTTTACCTGAATCTAAGGAAGTGGCTGTATCTTTTTCTCCCCAAAAGATTAAAGCTTGATTTTCAAAAGCTTTAAAGTTTGAACTAAAATCTTCATTTACAACATTTTTAAAAGTAGCATACATATTTTCACTCATTGTATTTACATCTTTACTTCTAAATGCTTTTGTGATTTTACCTAAGCCAATTGAGTTAAAAAACTTAGACATAGCAATTTTAAATTTAACATCGAAAGGTTTTTCTTCTAAAATTCCTGCTGTACTTAATAATACTAAATTTTTAGGCTTTAAAAGTGTTGCTACTTTTCCACCATAAGAATGACCAGCGATTATGTCTTTTGAAGAGTTTAACTGCAATAAAAACTCTTCTATTACTTTTGCATATAAAGGTGTAGTTAGTTCATAAGAAGTAGGACTTTTGCCAAATCCAGGCATATCAATATAGATATGTCTAAAATCCTTCAAATATGAACCAAAAGAGTTTTTCATAATCTCTTTATTTGATCCCCATCCATGTAACACAATAAAATCTTTTTTTGCACTTGGATTTACTAAATCATATGAAATCTCAAACTCTTTATTTTCTATACATACACTCTTTTTAGCCAAAACTACTTACCTTTAGCACTATGAATTTTATTTACATACTCATATGAAATTGGAATGTGTTTTCTTTTTGGAAGATTTGAAGCTACTTCATTTAATAAAGCATTAAAATCATCAAATAAATAGTTTGCCATTGACCCTGGAATTGAGTTAATTTCATTTAAATATACTTCATCATCAATAACAAAGAAGTCACATCTTATTATTGAACCTTCAAATAAGTTATTATAAATTCTTTTAAATGATTCTTTTACTTTTGTATTTAACTCTTCTCCTAAGTCTACTGCTTTAGCTTTAGATGTTCTTGAGAAGTCTAAATATTTCTTATCAAAATCTAAGAATTCAGCTTTTTGAGGTTCTTCTAGAATAGAGAATTTAAATTCACCATTTACTTTAGTACCAGCTAAATTATACTCTTTTACACCACTAATAAATGGTTCAATAATAATTGCATCATCAAATTCATATGCTACATCTAAAGCATAATCTAATTCTTCTTTTGATTTTACAATAGATACACCAATTGAACTACCTAATTTAACTGGCTTTAAAATTACAGGATATTGTTCAATCTCTACTTTATCACCTTTTGTAAAATATTTATAATCAACAACATTTACATCAACAGAAGAAGCATAACCTTTTGTTAAAAACTTATTTGAACTAACAACACAAGCCTCTACTCTTGGAGCTAAATATGGAATATTGTAGAATTCAAAAAGTGAAGCTACTACACCATCTTCACCATCACCACCATGCATTAATGTTAAAGCAATATCAAAATCTAAAGGTTTTTCTTTAGAGAATAAACCACCCTTTTTATAAAAACCATTTCTTGCAATACTTAATTTATCAAATTTTTTATAGTCCCCTGAACTAAAAAGTTTTGATTTAATTACATCAGTTGGGATATGATAGAACTCTCTATTTTCATCTAAAAATATATAAACTAATTCATTTTTTAAAACATCTTTCATAGCTATTGAACTTACTATTGAAATCTCATGTTCAAAGCTTATCCCACCGAAAACTATTGCTATTTTCATTAAATTCCTTTTATGATTTTATTTTTGTAATTTTTTTAAAGCCTCTTTTACTAGGTCACTAGTATTTGTAGCTTTACAAGTTTTTAAGATTTTTGAAACCATATCTTTTTTGAATCCTAAAGATTCTAATGCAAGGGCAGCTTCTAATGAAGCAGATGCAGTTTGATTGTGTTCTTCTGAACCATCATCACTATCAACAATAAATCCAGATAACTCTACTAAAATTCTACTTGCACCTTTTGGACCAATTCCAGGTACCCTTTTTAGCATTGATACATCATTGTCTGTTACTATTTGAGAAAAAGAGTTTGGAGTAAATGTAGAACAAATTGCCAGTGCTACTTTTGGACCTACACCATTGATCTTAATTACTGTATCAAAAAGCTTCTTTTCATTAGGATCCAAGAAGCCATAAAGAGTATGTGCATCTTCTCTTATTATTTGAGTTATGTGTAGTGAAATTTGATTATCTGTGATTCTTTGAGAACAGTTTAGAGACACATGTACTTCGTATATTATGCCATTTACATTAATGTTTAATAATGTGGGCTCTTTTTTAGTTATTTTCCCTTCAAGACCTACAATCATTTTCTCACTTTTTGTTAAATTTTATGTTATATTTAATATTTTATAAATAAATTAGATTATATAATAAATACACTTAAAATTAAAGGCTGCAAGAATGTTTGATTTAGTGACGAAAAAGATTAGTAATAAAATCATATTTTCTCTATTGGTTTTACTTACTATTAGTACGTTAACAATTGTTTATTTTAGTACTAAAGAAGTTAGTAGAAATACGATTCAAAACACAAAAGAAAACTTGGAAATGTTAAATGCTGCAATGTTCCAAAGTTTAAGAAATGCGATGAATACAGGAGACCCTGCTCAAATTAAAAAAGCAGAAGATGATGCAAGAGAAATTAAAGGTGTAAAAAACTTAACAGTTGCAAAGAGTAAAGCTTTAATGGAAATGTACCCTACAGAGGGCGCTTTATTTACTACAGATCCTGAAATCTTAAAAACATTTGATACAAAAAAACCTTTATTATTAGAAACAGATGATGACAATGGCCATGCATTAAGAATGGTTAAACCAATGATTGCATCACAAGAGTGTTTATTATGTCATGCGAACCAAGCAGAAGGTGATGTTATTGGTGTAATGGACTTAACATTCTCTTTAGATGAAGCTGATGATGAAATCTGGGATTTATTAGTTCATATTTTAGTTGTTGCAACAATAGCTGGATGGATTACTATTTTATTTGTATTCTTTATTGTTAAAAGAGCTACTAATACAATTGGTGATTTAAAAACTGGTTTTGAAAAACTTCTTGAATCAAATGACCCTACAATTACACTTGATGTGCAATCAAAAGATGAAGTTGGTGAAGTAGCTGATTTATTTAATGCTTATATGGATAAAGTTAGAGCCGGACTTAAAAAAGATGCAATAGTAATTGAAGAAGCTAATGATATTTTAGAAAAAACAGCAAGTGGATTCTTTGTTTATCAAGTTCAAAGTACAGCCTCAAATCCACATGTTGAAAATCTAAAAAATCAACTAAATTCTATGATTTCCCATACAAAAGAAACCTTAGATAAAATCAATGAAACACTTAGAAAATACTCTGAGTCTAAATTTGACTATAAAATTGATGATAAAGGAATTTATGGTGATTTAGGTTCATTAGCATCTGGTATTAAACTTGTAGGAAATAATACATCTGAAATTTTAGCTATGATTATGAATACGGGAGATTCTTTAAAAGAGAATACAAATATTTTATCTAGTGCTTCAAATAATCTTTCTGCATCTTCAAACCAACAAGCAGCCTCACTTGAAGAAACAGCAGCAGCACTTGAAGAGATTACAGCAAATATTCAGTCAAATACACAAGCAACAGTTAGAATGTCACAGCTTGCACAAAGTGTAACTAACTCAGCTAAAAAAGGTGAAAGCTTAGCAAATAGAACTGCTGGGTCTATGGATGAGATAAATACACAAGTAAGTTCAATTAATGAAGCAATTGAAGTTATTGACCAAATTGCATTCCAAACAAATATTCTTTCATTAAATGCGGCAGTAGAAGCAGCAACAGCAGGTGAAGCTGGTAAAGGTTTTGCAGTTGTTGCTCAAGAAGTAAGAAACCTTGCTTCAAGAAGTGCTGAAGCTGCAAAAGAGATTAAAGCAATAGTTGAAGCAGCTACAAACAAAGCACAAGAAGGTAAAGTTATATCTGATGAAATGATTGAAGGATATAAAGAGCTAAATGAAAATATTTCAAATACAACTGTAACTATTGAAGAAGTTGCAACTGCTTCTAAAGAACAAGAAAAAGGTATTATTCAAATTAATGATGCAATCAATACTTTAGATCAAGCAACTCAGAAAAATGCACAAGTTGCAGGTGAAATTTCTCATATGGCTGAAAATATTGCTAGTATGTCAAACTCTCTTGTAACAGCAGCATCAAGAGCTTCTTTCTTAAAAGAATCTTTAAATAAAGTTTGTGATGTTGATTTAGTTTATGATACAGCAGAACTTAAAGTAGATTTACTTACTAGAAAAGATTCAACTTATTCTAAATTGGGAAGTTTTAACTCTTGGAAAGTAGAAGAAGATTCGACTCTTAAATCTTGGTGTGAAAAGCATAAAAATTCAGGTAAAAAACAAAACCCTGAAACAATGAAAGAACTAACTGAGCTTACAGATAAATTTAGAGCAAGTCTTCAATCTTTAGTTGATGCAAATGCAAATAAAGAGGCAAATGAATCACTTAATCAAAAAGCAAAAGATGTAGAGATAACTACTCTTAAAATATTTGGTAATTTAAATCATTTAAAAGAGGATGCCTGTAAAAAATAAAAGGATAAACCTTTGATAGAACATAGTAGTTTTGATGACAAAACCATAATAGAAGGAGAGTTACTTTTATTTAGAGCTCTTTGGAATACATCTAATGATAATATGTTTATCCTAACAAAAACAAAAGATGGTGAGTTTACTACAAACAGAGTAAATCCATCTTTACTTCAAACTCTTCAACTTGAAAAACATCAAGTTGAAGATATCTGTCTAAAAGACTTACTTGATACAGATACATACAATAAAGTAAAAAAAACTTATGAAAAGTGTTTAAATCTAAATAAACCAATTTCTTATGAAGAAGTTCATAATGTAAATGAGAGTAACGAAAAAAGATATTGGAATACAACAATACTTCCTGTTATAGATGAGAAAAGAGATATTATTAGAATTTTTGGAGTTTCAAGAGAAATTACAGAACTTAAAAAAGCAAATGAAGTCTTAGAAATAAAAGTAAAAGAAAGAACTGCCGAGCTAGAAAAAGCACTAAAAGATATAAAAGAAATTTCAATAACTGATAAATTAACACAAATTTATAATAGAAGATATTTGGATACTATCTTAGAGAATTCAAATAAAAACTTAAGAAGATATGGAACTTGTTATGCTGTAATGATTTTTGATATTGATGATTTTAAACAAATCAATGATAATTATGGTCATCAAACAGGAGATATTGTTTTAAAAGAGTTTGCAAGACTATTAAAAAGCTCTATTAGAGAGACTGATATACTTGGAAGATGGGGTGGAGAAGAGTTTTTACTTATTGTTCCTCATGCAAATGAAGAGAATATTGTAAATTTAGCAAATGCTTTAAAACAAAAAATTGAAAAATATGAGTTTTTAAAAAATAAAAGTATTACTACAAGTATAGGTATTAGTATCCAAAACAAAGAAGATAATCATGAATCTTTAATAATTAGAGCAGATATTGCCCTATATAAAGCTAAAAGAAAAGGTAAAAACTTAGTTGAACTAGAAAGATAGTACTACTAAGCTTGCATTTGTTTTATAAGTTCTTCTAGTTCTTCTTCACTTAGATTATCATCACTATCAATATTTTTTGCACTATTTGCAAGATTGTATTGAGATTTATCTATATCATTTTTTTCACAAACAAAATTTACAACTTTTTCTATTCTTTGTCTATATAAATCTTGATGTTGAAGATGTCCCATTGCATCTGAGATTTGTTTTCTAATTTTGTTTTTTTCATGTTCTATAACATTTAAACTCTCTGTAGAGTCTGATATATTTTGTAGATTTTCATATATTAATGTAGCGTTATTTTCTGATTGTTTTATAACATCACACAACTCATGTATTAGCTCTTCATACTTCATATGTTTTCCTCGAATATACTTAATACATGAGTTTAACCTATTTTTACTTAATGAAAAGAAAAAACAGTTTTTTATTACTAATGGATTATTTCTGCAATTAATTCTGTTGCGTAAGAACCTTTTGGAAGATAAAATTGTAACTCCATCCAGTTCTTATCTTCTTTATAATTACTCTCAACTTCTTCTGGAAAAACCCATGCGAATCTTCTTGCTCCATCTTGAAAAGTTTTAGCATCAAACTCTTTTTCAATCTCATATGCTAGGCCTTCACTATTTTTAACTCTTTTACCAGCTAAAAGACCTGTTGGAACTCTATCTCTTTCATAAAACTTATTTGATTCTGTTTCTAAATCATCAATACAGAATATTTTTCCAAAAGGATAGTGAGAAAGTAAATCTCCAGTTACTAGCTTAAATGGATGTGGTTGTTTTTTCATTTCTTTTACAACATCTAGTGGTAAATTTAATTTTTCACAAATATCTTTAGGTTCAAAGGCATCAACTAACTTTGAAATTTCTATTCTTTTTGAAAGCCAAGAATTAAATAGATAACTTTGATAAGCATTAATATACATTTGCTTTAAATTCTTTCTTTTCTCTTTTAATTTACCATCAATAATATCTTTACCTTTTTGATAGTTATCACCCTCTATTCCAAATCTTTGGAAGCCAAAATAGTTTGGCATACCAAGAGTAACAATATTTTCTAAAGCTTGTTCTATTTTTCTTTGATCTACAAGGTTAACTCTTTTTAATCTAATAAAGAATTTATTTCCTTTTAAATGCCCTACTTTAATTTTATTATTATGGTAAGTTTTCTCTAAGATTTTTATATTTGGATGATCAAAATTATCTATTTTATCTTCAAAACTTTTATGAAGAGAAATAGACTGAACTGTCATTGCATTTTTATCTTTTAAACCTGCGTATCCGATATCTCTTACTTTACAACCAACATGATTTGAAATAATCTCAACAGCATCCCAAGTTGATAAATCTTTTTTTCTTATTTTTAAAATAAGATGTTCACCTTCCCCCGAGAATTCGTATAAAGGTATCTCTGTTACAACAAAGTCGTCTTTTGTTTGTTTAAATACCACATCAATCTTTGCATGATTTAAATATCTTTGTAATTGTTCCAATAATTTTCCTTAATTTAATTAAAAGTGATGATTTTTTGCTTCTGTTTTAAAACTACCATCAATAGCTTTTGCAAATATATTTAGCTTTACATTATGTTTTTTTGCGATTTTTTCTAATTTTTTACGATTTTTTTCCTCAAAAGTAAAAAGTATTTCATACTCTTCACCCGAAGTTCCAACCTCATCGCTAATTTTTTCAAAAAATTCAAACCCTACTTTACTCTGCTTTGATAAACGCTCTAGTTCAAAAAATAAACCATCAGAAATATCTAAAGAAGCATTAATATATTTTGAAGCTTCATAAAAGAAATCTGCATTTAGTTTTGGTTTTATAAATTTAGATTTTTTAGAAATCTTCTCATTATTAAAAAGCTTTTCTAAATCTCTTTTACAAGTTCCTAAATCACCTGTAAAACAAACTAAATCATCTTTTTTTACACCACTTCTAAATATGGGTTTTTTTATTTTTGAAATAATAGTAATTGAAATATCAAGCTTTTCATTTGAGATAGTATCTCCACCAATGATTTCTATATTAAACTCTTTTGCAGCTTTTTTAAACCCTTTTGCTAAACTTTTTAAATCATCATTTGTATAAGACTTCGGAATAGCTACACTTAATAAAGCATATTTAGGATAAGAGTTCATTGCAATTGCATCAGAGATATTTACTATCATAGATTTATAAGCTATTTGTTTTAAGCTCATCCACTCTTTTTTAAAATGCACATTTTCAAAAAATGCGTCCATTGAATACGACCATTTGCCTATAGCAGCAGCGTCATCACCAATAAACTTACTATTTGAAAACTGTTTTATAAAATAATCTTCTTTATTCATACGAAATTATACCAAAGAAGAATAAAACATGCCCTTTTTTGTTGCAGAAAAGTTACATTTTTAAATAGGATAGTTTTTATCCTATTTATTTTTAAGAAAATTATTGTATAATATAAGTCAAATTAAAATTATTAGGAGAAAACATGCCAAAAATTAATAAATATGTTGACATTGATACTGTTGAAAGAGAAGCAAAAAAAGATTTAATTGATAGACACTCACCATTTATTCACTGTGCTGAGACTGCAAAAGCAGGTGAGCCATTTGAAGTAACTGTTAAAATGGGTAACGAGTATACTCACCCAGATGATTTCGATCACTACATTGAGTCTGTATCATTATTCAACGGTGAAACTTTATTAGCTAAAGCTACTTACGTTCCAGGAACTTTAGGAAACGTTAAAGCTCACAATACTACAACTTTTACAATTATCCCAACTGGTAAGAAATTAAACTTAGTTGCTCACGGATACTGTACTAAGCATGGTATTTGGGAAGGTACTCCTGTAGAAGTAGCTGTAGAAGCTTAATCTATATATACCAATAAGATTTAGAAAGGTAAAAGCTTTTAGCTTTTGCCTTTTTTTATTTATTTTTTAATATATCTTCAGGTTTTGCATAGTAAAAACCTTGACCTAAATTTGCACCAAGTTTTATTATCGTTTCTTCTACTTCTTTACTATCAATAAATTCAGCAACTGTTTGAATATTACTTTTTTGAGATAAATGTATTATAGCTTCAACAATATTTTTTGAATTTTCATTTGTATTTATATCTTTTATCAAACTACCATCAATTTTAACAATATCAGGTTTCATATTGAAAAGTTGAGTAAAGTTAGAGTAACCACTTCCAAAATCATCAATTGCTAATTTACAGCCATAAGATTTAATTTTTTCAATAAATTCATATATATACTCATAATTATCAATTTCATCACTTTCAAGTATCTCAAAAGTTATATATGATGCTATTTCTTTGTTATTTGATAATGTTGTGTAAATATACTCTAAAGTATTTGTATCAATAATATCTTGATAAGAAAGGTTAATTGAAACAGCTTTTCTTTTTTGATTAATAAACTCTATACTTTTTTTGATTACAATTTTTGTAATTTCAGGATAAAGTTTAGACTTTTTTGTAATATCTAAAAAGAAAAATGGACTAATGGCTTTATTTTCTTCATCAATCAATCTTACTAAAGCTTCATACTTTACAACTTCTTTTGTTTTTAAATCTACAATAGCCTGAAAAAAAGGTCTAATATTATCTTCTTCAATAGCTTGTTTAACTTTTGTAAGCATAGAGAAGTTCTTCAAAGTATCATCTTTTTCATTCATTTGGTTACTGTAAATATTTATTCTTTCATAACTGTTTTTAGCTTTAGAGATTGCAATTTCTGCATTTTTTAAGTAAGACTGAATATTTGAAATACCAATATTTATACTAACTGGCACATCAATAGACCTATACACAAATTTATTATTATCAAGTTCTAATAAAAGCTCTTTTGATATAACAATCAATTCATCTAAACTCTTATCTTCAAAAATAATTGCAAAATGATCAACTCCAACTCTATAAACTTTCGTGAATCTAAACTTTAAAAAGTCAGAAATATCTTTCAATAAAAAGTCTCCACCTTCATAACCAATTAGAGAATTAACTTTATTAAAATCTATTATATCAATCAAAATTATAGCTTTATCATCACCTTTTGAATCCAATGAATATGATGTTCTATTTAATAGACCAGTTAAATCATCATACAATAAACTCTTTTCATTTTTATCTTTTAGTTTTATAATATTTTTAGTATCTCTTCTTGACTTATCAATATAATATAAAATTAAAACTATTGATAAAATGTAAGCAAAAAGTACTATATAAAATTTAAGTTGCACTTTTTTTCTAAGTACCTTAGACTCTTTTTCTAAAGTAGTAAACATTAAGTCGTTTATCTCTAAAAGTTTTGTTTGTTCTATATCTTTTAAAGACTCTTTTAACTCAGGTATAGTTTTATAAAGTAAATCAACATGCAAGAAAATCAAAGCATAATTTGGGTTATCAACTTTTTCATAATATTTAAAAAATAAATATGTTTGTCTATCTATATTTTTTTTCAAATCATAAGAACTATTTAAAAGAATAAACTCTGAAACAATATCCATCAGTTTAGATGAGTACTTTAAATCAAACTCTGTTTTAGTACTGATATTTCTTTTAAGATTAGTAAGAGAGTTTTTTACTTTTGCATTTTTTTGCATAAAATCGTATGTAAGTTCTTCAAATTTTTTATATTCAATTTGATAATCACCAATCAATTTAAATGTTTTAGGATAGTTTTCATTGTATTTCAAGTTCTCTATAAAAGCCCTATTTTCTTTTATTTTAGAGACGATATTGTCATTATTATAGTGCAAAAAGATAATAGAGTTTTTAATCTCTTGAATATGACTAGTTACATTGTATTTAATCTTATAAATATTTTGAACTAATTGATTATAATCTTTATTAAATTTATCTAAATCTTTTTTTAGATTAACAGCCAAAAGTAAAACAGAAAAAGAAAGAATAAGCAAAAATAAAAACTTTAAATTAAATCTTTTCATATTTACCTCTCAATCCATGTTTTTGGTAAATCACCAGTTAATGTCTTTAAAAAAGATTCAATTAGCTCAACTTCTTCATGTTTAATCAAAACGCCAAGATTATAATATCCCATTAAACTAATAGCATGTTTTAAATCATAAATATCTCCTGAATGGAAATAAGGTGCAGTTTTAGCAATATTTCTTAGACTTGGAACTCTATAAATATCTTTATCTTTTGGATTTTTAGTATGATGAAACCTATCTTCCCAAAAACTATCACTATTTACAACATTATAATTTACTATTGTTCCAAACTTTTGATAAGAGTTTCCACCAATATTTATTCCATTATGACAAGAAACACATCCATAAGAGTTAAATAATTCAAGGCCTTTTTTCTCTTCTGATGAAAGGTTTATTTCACCTCTTAAATACTTATCAAATTTTGAATTAGGTGTAATTAATGTTTCTTCAAAAGCTATTATTGCATCAATACTATCTTTAAAATTTGGTTTATTACCATATGCGTTAAAAAAAAGTTTTTGATATTTTAAAGAAGCTTTTAACCTCTTTTCCATACTCTCTTTTGTTATATTCATTTCATGTTTATTAAAAAGTGGACCATCTAATAACTGCTCTTTTAAATTATTAGCTCTACCATTCCAAAAAAGGCTTAAATTAAAAGTAGCGTTAAATAAACTAGTAGTATTAATTGTTCCTACTTTATTATTATCACCTATACTAAATTTCTTATTATCAGCTCCATAAAAATTATGGCATGAAGCACAAGATATTTTTCTTGATTTGGATAATAGTGGATCAAAAAAGAGTTCTCTTCCTAATTTTACCTTGTTTTTATCATAAGATACTTTTGTAGGTAAAGGTTTAAATATTTCTTGAGCACTAAGATTTAACAATAATAAGTTTAATAAAAAGATTAATTTAATTTTGCTTTTAATAACCATATATAAAAGTTATTATATATATTGAATACTTAAAAAAAGATGTTTTTATGGGATTTTTTTGATTATATTTAAATTTAAAGTAGTAAGAAATAACAATTATTTAAAAGTTAATTTTATTTAAAGATACTCTTTTTCTTTTACAATGCGATTGATACCGCATTGTTAAGAAAACGATTATTTAATAAAAGAACAACAATAGTCTACTAAAGAGTGCACTTTTAATCTAAATTTTGAATTTGCAGGAACCTCAAAAGTTGCTGGACCTTCATACTCAACCCAATCTTCTGCAGGAAGCATAACTTCAAGTTTACCTCTTTGAATATCCATAATCTCTGAATGTACTGTATTTAATTCATACTCACCTGGTAACATAATTCCTAATGTTTTTTTAGAACCATCTTCAAATTCAATACTTCTACTTGTAATATTACCTTCGAATAAGATATTCGCAGCTTTTGCAATAGATACATTATTAAATTCTGCCATTTACATTTTCCTTACATAATTATTTTTAAATATCATATCATAATTAAAATATATTTTTAATGAATATTCAAGGGAAAGAGTAGTTGTTTTTTGTTATAATCCAAACACTATACATTAAGGGTAAATATGACTATTCAAAAACAACTAGAACAATTAATAAAAAATGATGTGTTAACTCATGTTGAAGACTACATAGATGAATTATTTGAATTAATTGCATCAAAAAAAGATGATGAAAGAACAAAAGAAGAATTAGCAAATATTCAAGAGATGAGAGATGATTTTCTAGAAATGCTTAAAGATTTAGAAGAAGGCAATATAGATGATGAAGAGTGTCAAGAAATCATTGAAGAAATTGAAGAGATGTTAGAGGACAAATAGCATTTGCAAGGATATATAATAGATATAAAACCTGTTAAAGATGATGATTTAATAGTTACAATCCTTACAGAAAACTATTTATATACAACATATAGGTTTTATGGAGCTAGACATTCAAATATCAATATAGGTTATAAGATTGATTTTGAGCTTGAATCAACAAAATCTGCCATTCCTAGATTAAAAGATGTAATTCAATTAGGCTTTGAATGGATTTTAGATTATGAAAAAATGTATTGTTGGCAAAGATTCATAAAACTATTTCATCCACATTTAAAAGATTTAGAAGAAATAGACCCATACTATTTTTATCTTCTAGATCACTTAACTCATATTATGATAAAACAAAATGCACTAAGAGCAATTTGTGAAACCTACTTAAATTTATTAGAGCATGAAGGAAGACTTCATACAAGTTATGAATGTCTTTTATGTGAAAACATTATTACTAAAGATATATCACTAGTTAGAAGCTTTCTTCCTGTTCATGCAAAATGTACTTATAGTAAAGTATTTGAAATAAAAAAAATAAAAGAACTTTTTGAAGAAAAAAAACTTATTAGTTTCACAGATGAAGAAGTGGAGTATTTGTGGAATATCATTCTTCAAGGTTTATAAGTAAAAAAGTAATATAATATATAACATTTACCTAGGGAGTTATTATGTCTGATATTTCTTCAAATAACGCGAGTGCTTACTTAGATATGGACAATGAAGACTTAGTAGTTGAAAGTCTACTTAATAAATATAATATACAAATCAATTCAAATAAATCTTTTTTATATGATTTAAACGATGACTATGATGCCCTAATAGAGTACATTTCAGAGTTATATATAGAAGAACTTGAAATACCTTCTGATATAGAACATGAAATAAATAACAACCTACATTTTAAAACATATTTAGTAAAAAGTTTAAACGATAGATTAAATAACATTTTGGATAACAGTTCAACTATTTTTTTTAAAGAGATTGTAACAATTATAAATCTTCTATCGTTTGGAAAAGATTATAATCTATTTAAAAGTTATAATTTATTTAACCTTGAAAATTTAGCAAAGTTATTTAGGGATTATGAAAACAAACTTCATACCTATTTACAAAATGGTGAAATTTACGAGTTTGAAAATCTTTTCTTTCAATATATATTATTAATTGAGACATTAAATAAAGTTTGCATTGTTAATTCAAATGACGTATATAGAAAAAGAACAATCAATGAACTTATAGATTTAGTAACAGAAACTATAAATATTAGTAAATTTAGAATCAAACTTAGTGAAAAGAAAGTAAATATACTAAATAATATTTTAGGAAAGCTACTATTTTACTACTCTCATATACCATTTATAAATATCAAAGGTAAAGAGTTTTCTTACTTAATAGAAGAGTTTTATTTTTACTTCCAAAAAACATGCGATGGATATGAGTTATCAAAAAATACGAATTTTGCAAATGATGAAAATCAAACTAAATACTATATAGTTTTCCTAAATTCTCTTACAACTTTATTATCAAATCTTATTTATAAACTAAATAACAATTACGATGTAAATAATTTAGAAATAATTAATAAGTTTGAAGACATCTTAGAACTATATAAAAAAATGATTACTCACAAAGATATAAAAGAGTTTAAATCTTTAGATGAATTCCAAGAAGATTTAATAGATAATTTCTCATATATTTATAATTATAATACAAATAAAGAGTTTAACTATACTCAAATTGTAGATGAATTTATATCAAATAAAGAGTTTAGTAGTATCAATATGCAAACTATTTTATCAATAGTTCTTTATTCTAAAGGATTTGATGAAAGAAAACTATTAGAAATTTTAAATATCTTAATCAAAAAAGATAAGTTCGATAATGATTACCATGAATACTTCAAACTATCACTATGTGATGTTATTATCAATAAACTTACAAAAGTAAGAAATGATTCTATTAAAAATGAATTACACTCAAAAATTATTGATTATATAGAAACTAATAAAATTGCTTCACACTTAATGGCAATATATTCAAAACTATATTTATCTTTATCAGCTTATTATTCCTTTTATAAAGATAACAAATCAATTGAGATAACAAAAGAGTATTACTATAAATATCTAAGCATAAATGGTAAATCTTTACTTGAAAATGAATATTTAGATTTAAATAATATTGTACTATTAAATCTAGGGAAAAACTTTGTTGAAGAAATAAAGATTGATGATATAGTTTATGAAGATAAAAGATATAAAGAGATTGGTAATAGCATTATTGATAAGTATGCTAAAAGATTTGAAGTTACAATGAAATACAACATCAATCAAAAACTATCAAATATAGTAAGTGAAATCTTTACAAAAGAGGGTTTAGATAGTGATTCACTAAATAAAAGTATTGAGCAATTTATTTCAAATGAGATATTCCATGGGCTAATTTTCTGTGCTATAGAAGGCTTATGTGAGCATAAATGTAGATTAGTTGATTTGGGTTATAAAAAAGTAGAGATTCCTTTAATGGAAGGGTATAAACTAAGAATGGCTTACTCAAAAGTATATGAACATATCTTCTTGGATATATTTGAAAAAAACAAAGCTTATATTGTTCAAAATTTAATAAATATTATCATTAGCTATTTAAAAAGTATTCCTATTTATATTGATTCTATTACAAAACTATTTAATCTAAATAAGTTAAAAAAAGATTTAGAGAAAAAAGAGAATGAAAAGATTTTATTCGTTGAACTTTATTTTAATAATCTAAAAAACATAAACCTGAAACATACTTATGAAAAAGGTAATGAAATATTTAAAGAATTTGCACTAAAAATAAATGAATTATCAACAACATATAGACTTCAAGGTCCTAGTCTTGGATTCTTTTGTGATGAAGAAATATATAAAGATATAATTGAAAAAATAAAAGATTTTGAAATTGAATATGAAGATATAAAGATAAAACCAGAACTTCAAATTTCAGTTACATGGGGAGATAAAGAGAATATTCTAGAGAAATCTGAGTATGGAATGTCTTTGGCAAAAAATAGCGATAATGCTTATTATGAATTCAAATAATTAAGGTTAAAAACCTTAATTATTCATCTAGTAGTCTATCTTGTAGTGTCTCTATAGCTTTTTCTAATGACTTAGTATGTAATCCATACTTAGTAGCTTTTTCAATTGCTTTTGCACAATTCTCTTCACTTAATGGATCAACAACATTACATGCAGTTTTAATTACATCTAATATTTGAGCTTTTTGTTTGATTGAAGGATCACATTTTTCAACATCATCAACAAACTCAATCATATCAATTAAATTATCACTTAATTTCCAGTGTCTGAAAATCTTAGCAGTAATCTCTGATGTAGATAATCCAATAAGATCTTTTTCTATTGCTGCAATATCTTCACCTTGTGCTAACTTTGATTTAAACATTTCTGTCTTTTTATCTGACACTATAATATCAGCTAAAATAAACTTCCCTGCTTCTTGTAATAATGCAGGAAGTAAAAGTTCTTCTTTTAAATCATAATCAAATTTAGAAACCCATAAATGAGCTAATGTTGAAGATAAGTTTGATGCTCTCATAAAATCATCACTACTAATACCATATGGTTCTAAATTTGACATAAGTAAATTTTGTACTGTTCCACCAATAGCAATAGAAATCGTAAAGTTAATTCCTAAAAGATTAATTGCTCTACTTGGTGTTTCTACTTTTGATCTAAATCCAAACATTGCTGAATTTGAGATTTTTAATAATGTAGAAATAATTAGAGCATCTTTTTCTACAATTTGTAATAATTCAAACGCTTCTTTATCACTTTTTCTTCTAAACTCCTCTATTTCGCTAATTGTCTTAGGAAGGGGAGGAAGAGATTCTATTTTTTCTAATATGCTTATAGATGACAATTTAAACTCCTACTAAAATAATTTTTTATTGTAACATAATATATATCAATTATGTATTAAATCTGAAGTGCATTACATCACCGTCTTGCACAACATAATCTTTACCTTCAAGTCTTAGTTTTCCTAACTCTTTACACTTAGACTCACCACCATTAGCTACAAAGTCTTCATATGAAATAACTTCAGCTTTAATAAATCCTTTTTCAAAATCGTTATGAATAACTGCTGCTGCTTGAGGAGCTTTTGTATTTTTTCTAATAGTCCATGCTCTAACTTCAACTTTACCAGCTGTGAAATAACTCATAAGTCCTAATTTATCAAATGCTTTTTGAATGATTTGCTCTAATCCTGATTCTTCAACACCTAAGTCATTTAATAACTCTTTAGCTTCATCATCATCCATACCAACAAGTTCTTCTTCGATTTTAGCACATAATGTAATTACATCAGCATCAACTGAATCTGCATGTTCTTTTAATCTATCAACATACTCATTTGTACCTTCCATTAAAGAATCTTCATCCATGTTAGCACCATAAATTACATCTTTATTTGATAAGAATCTTAACTCTTTATCCATTTGTAAGAATAAATCATTCTCTTTATCTTCAAAAGTTTTAACAGGTTGTAATTCTGATAAGTGTTCCATTAAAGCTTCTGCTACAACTAACATAGCTGCTGCTTCTTTTGAACCTTTTGATTGTTTCTTTAATTTCTCAATTTTCTTCTCACATTGAGTGATATCAGCATAAATTAATTCTGTTTCAATAATTTCAATATCTCTAATTGGATCAACATCACCTTCAACGTGAGTAATGTTACCATCATCAAAACATCTTACCATATGTAAAATAACTTCTACTTCTCTAATATTTGATAAGAATTGATTTCCAAGTCCTTCACCTTTACTAGCACCTCTTACAAGTCCAGCAATATCAACAAAATCAATAGTTGAATGTTGAATTTTATTTGGGTCAACAATCTTTGCTAACTCATCTAATCTTTTATCAGGTACTGGAACAACTGCCTTATTTGGTTCAATAGTACAAAACGGATAGTTTTGAGCCTCTGCATTTTGTGCTTTTGTTAAAGCATTAAAAGTTGTTGATTTACCTACATTTGGAAGACCTACGATTCCTACGCCTAATCCCATTTATTTCCTTTTTACTAAAATCTAGAAAAATCTTTTTATAAATATTTTTCTAAATTTTACCTTTATTTTAAACATCTATTTTATCTAAAAAATGATTATGTTCTTATGATAAATTTTATAATTTAATAAACTTTAGATTATAATTTATTAAATTATTTAAAAGGCTTTAAAATATGAGATTTTTTCTGTATTTTTTACTTTTTTCAACCCTAAATGCAATTGAACTTCAAAAGCCAGAAACATATAATAGTAATGTTCATACAATAAAAGGCTGGTATATGAGTGAAAAACTTGATGGGATTAGAGCTTTTTGGGATGGGAAAATACTTATGAGTAAAAATGGAAATAAAATAAATGCTCCTACATGGTTTATCAAAGATTTTCCACCTTTTAAATTAGATGGTGAGCTTTGGACAAAAAGAAATAATTTTGAGAATATTCAAAATATAGTATTGGATAAGAATCCTTCTTCATCATGGAAAGAGATAACATATAATATTTTTGAAGTTCCAAAACAAAAAGGTAATTTTCAAACAAGACTTCAAACAATTAAAGATTGGCAAGAAATAAATAAACATAAATATATAAAAATTATACCTCAAATAGTTTGTAAAGATAAAAATCACTTAGATAAATATCTTAATGAACTCATAAATTTAAAAGCAGAAGGAATAATACTTAAAAACCCTAATTTAGACTATTTTACAGGAAGAAATAAAAATATATTAAAAGTAAAAAAGTTCTATGATATGGAAGGATTAGTAATAGGAATAAACAAACATAAAAACAAAGAATTTAAAAGTTTGAAAATAAAATTAAAAAATGGTGTAGTTTTTGATTTAGGTGGAGGATTTACAAACAAACAAAAGTTATCTCATCCTAAAATAGGAGAAACTATTACTTTTAAATATTATGGTTTTACAAAATATAAAAAACCAAAATTTGCATCTTTTTTAAGAGTTAGAAGAAGTGAGTAAATTCACTTCTTCATAAAAAACTATTTATCTAAGCCTTTTAAAAACTCAATAGTCATTCTAACACCTGCACCAGAACCACCATAAGGATTATATCCCCATGCTTTTTGTGCATATGCTGGTCCTGCAATATCAAAGTGAATCCACTTATCTTTGTTTTCTTCACAAATAAAGTTATCTAAGAAAATACCTGCTGTTATTGCTCCACCATATCTAGTATTTGCAATATTACAAATATCAGCTACTTCTGATTTGATAGTTTTTCTTAAATATCTGTTGAAGTCTAAAGTTGTTGCATATTCACCTGATCTTAAAGCACTTAAAACGGCATTTCTTTTTAAGATATCATCATTACCCATAATACCAGTAGTATATTCCCCAACACCAACTACACAAGCACCTGTAAGTGTTGCATAATCAAAAATATAATCAATATCATCGATTTCATCTTGTGCATAACATAAACAATCTGCAAGAACTAATCTTCCTTCAGCATCAGTGTTTCGCACTTCAATAGTTTTACCATTTTTAGCAACTAAAACATCGTCAGGTTTATAAGCATCTCCACCTACCATGTTTTCAACAGCTCCAACTATTCCATGTACTTCATAAGGAAGTCCTAGTTTTGCAACTGCCCAAAGTGTAGCCATAACTGCACAACCACCTGCTTTATCAAGCTTCATAGTAACCATAAAATCAGCTGGTTTTAAAGATAATCCACCTGAATCATAAGTAAGACCTTTACCAACTAAAACTATTTTTTTCTTTGCATCTTTTGGTTTATATGACATATGAATAAGCTGTGATTCATGAACAGAAGCTCTTCCAACACTTAACATTGCATTCATATGATTTTTTTCTAAGAAACTCTCTCCATAAACTTTACAATCAATACCAGCATCACTTGCTAACTCTTTAGCTAAATCTGCCATTACCATTGGATAGAAGTCTTGTGGTGTACTATTTACCATGTCTCTTGCTTTATTTACAGCTTTAGCAATAACTTTTGAGTCATTTAATACTTCTTCAATAGCAGTTTCATCTTCTACAACTAAAATAAGTTCTTGTTTTTTCTTCTCTTTTTTCTCTGACTTATATTTATCAAAACTATAAGAACCAAGAAGAGCGCCTTCGATTAATCCTTTTAAGTTTTCATTTAAAGATCCATCAGTTAAATCAAGTTTTGCTGTTTTATATTTCGTTGATTGGAACTTTTTTAAAGCAGTTGCTATTGCAATTGCTATACTATCATATGTATCATCTTCAAAACCAACATAAATTTTTTTAGACTCAGGAAGTAAGATGCAAGCTTCATCAACAGCTTTAAAATCTAAAGCTTCTAATATCTCCACATCTTTTGTATCATCGATTTCATTTATTAAAATAATTTCTAAATCTGCTTTAACTTTTTTATAATTTTTTGTATTTATACTAATTTTCACTGTTAAATTCCTTTTTTAAACTTTGTTTATCAACTTTTTGTGTCGCTTTGTTAAAGTAATAAATTATACTTCCACCAAATAATAAAGCAAATGGTAAAGCTAAATACCAATGTTCTTTTGCCCAATGAAGTACTTTTAAGATCTCCTCTCCAAAATACCAAACAGGTATGATAGTAAGTGCAGCCCAACACCAAGCTGACATTAGATTAATAAATGCAAACATCTTTGCACTATATCTTGTAAGACCAATTGAAATTGGAATAATAGTTCTCATTCCATACATATATCTTTGTACAAAAATTATAGGCCAACCATATTTTTTAAGTAATAAGTGTGCTAAAGCAAACTTTCTTCTTTGACCTTTAAATTTTTTATGTACATAAGCTTTATTAAACCTACCAGTATAAAAATATACTTGATCACCCACAAAGCCACCAAGACCAGCTATAAAAATAGCCATATATAGATTCATATTTCCATCATGAACAAGTAAACCTGCCATAATAAGACCTAGTTCTCCTTCTAAAGTACTCCATGCAAAAAGTATTACATATCCATATGTTTTTAGAAGGTAAACAAATTTATTTTCAAATCCTTGAACAGGAGCTATATAAAGGTTATATGCTAAAAAAGATAAAAATGTCAGAACAACTGCGAATAAAATTTTTCCTGAGTGGTTTTGTAGTTTTTTTAACATATTATACTATTTAAACTCCAATAAATCTTTTGCTTGAACCATATCCTTATCACCTCTACCTGAAAGGTTAACAATTACAGTTTTACCTTTAAATTTATCTTTTGCTTTTTTCAAATAAGCAATAGCATGAGATGATTCAAAAGCTGGAATAATTCCTTCTTTTTGACTTAACCAAACAAAAGCATCTAAAGCTTCATCATCAGTAACTGAGTCATACTGTACTGTTTTCATATCTTTATGATAAGAGTGTTCAGGTCCAATACCAGGATAATCAAGTCCAGCACTCATAGAATGAGCTTCTAATACCTGACCATTTTCATCTTGTAAAAGGTAAGAACATTGTCCGTGTAAAACTCCTGGTCTTCCTTTTTCTAGGGAACATCCATGTTTGTCTGTATCAAGACCTAATCCCCCAGCTTCAATACCAATACATGTAACTTCTTCATCATCTATAAAATGAGAGAACATTCCAATAGCATTTGATCCACCACCAATACAAGCTACAACATAATCAGGAAGTTTTCCTTCTTTTTCTAAGATTTGCCTTCTTGCTTCGTAACCAATAATTGCTTGGAAATCTCTAACCATAACTGGATAAGGGTGTGGTCCTGCAACAGTTCCAATCACATAAAAAGTATCTCTTGCATTTGTAACCCAGTATCTAATAGCATCATTCATAGCATCTTTTAAAGTCTTACTTCCAGATTCAACAGCTATAACTTTTGCACCTAAAAGCTTCATTCTAAATACATTTAATTCTTGTCTTTGGACATCTTTTGCACCCATAAATACTGTACATTCTAAACCTAAAAGTGCTGCAATTGTAGCACTAGCAACACCATGTTGCCCTGCTCCTGTTTCTGCAATAATCTTAGTCTTTCCTAGTTTTTTTGCAAGTAAACCTTGTGCAATTACATTATTTACTTTATGTGCACCAGTGTGATTTAAATCTTCTCTTTTTAAATATACTTTAGCACCTATTTCTTCACTAATATTTTTTGCATGATAAAGAGGGTTTTCTCTTCCTACATAATCTCTTAAAAGCTCATTTACCTCAGCCCAAAACTCTTTATCAAATCTATATTTATTATATTCTTCTTCTAACTCTTTTAAAATTGGCATCAATGTTTCAGGCACATATTGACCTCCAAAGATACCAAATTGTCCTTTTTCATCAGGATCGTGTTTACTTGGTTTTGGTATATAATCGTTCATATTTCTCTCTTTAAACATCTAGCACTGAATAAACTGGTGCTACTTTTTTTAGTTTTGTTGCTCCATCTAAAATTTGAATGTTCATTAAAAAACACATTTCAACTAAATCAACATTTAATTTATTTATAAGATTAGCAGCTGCATAAGCAGTTCCGCCACTTACAATAATATCATCTATTAAAAGAACTCTTGCATGAGTATCACCTCTAAAGGCATCAAGATGAAGTTCAATTTCATCAAAACCATACTCTAGTTCATACTTTTCACAAACTGTAGTACTTGGTAACTTTCCTTTTTTTCTTACAGGAACAAAACCTATACCTAATCTATCTGCTAAAGCTGCTCCAAAAATAAAACCTCTTGAATCAATACCAGCAATATAATCCAAATTGTAATCTTTATATCTATCTTCTAAGTGTTGCATAAGTAAAGAAAAGGCTTCTTTATTGTTAAGTAGAGTTGTTATATCTTTAAAAATGATACCAGGTTTTGGAAAGTCTTCTATATCTCTAATAGAATCTAATAATAGTCTTTTGTCATCTTCTTTTAGTTTTTTTAAACTCAAAATATTTCCCTTTTTATCTAGATGATATTTTAGGAAATATTTTAGCTAAAAGTTTATTATTGTTTTATAATTGTAGTTTTAAGAGTAAAATTTATTTAACTTTTATACCCATTTGGGTTGTTTGATTGCCAGTTCCATGTATCTAGACACATTTCATCTATACCTTTTTTTGCTTCCCAATCTAAAACTTCTTTTGCATAACTAGGATCAGCAAAACATTTTGCAATATCACCAGCTCTTCTATCTACGATTTTGTAAGATACTTTTTTTCCACTAGCTTTTTCAAAAGCTTTTACCATATCAAGAACACTATAACCATTTCCTGTTCCTAGATTTACAGTAAGTACTTCATTTATACCATCAATTTTTTCCAAAGCTTTTACATGACCTGCTGCTAAATCTACTACATGAATATAGTCTCTAACACCTGTACCATCATGAGTATCATAATCACCACCAAATACACTTAAAAACTCTCTTTTCCCAACTGCAACCTGAGAAACAAATGGCATAAGATTATTTGGTATTCCATTTGGGTCTTCACCAATTGTTCCAGACTCATGAGCACCAACTGGATTGAAATATCTTAAAAGAATTATTTTAAACTCATTATCAGAAATATAAACATCTCTTAATATCTCTTCAATGAAATATTTTGTTCTACCATATGGATTTGTAGTAGCTCCCACTGGAAAGTTTTCTTTGATAGGAGTTATATGTGGGTCACCATAAACTGTTGCAGATGATGAAAATACTATTTTTTTACAGTTATGTTTTTTCATAACTTCAAGTAAAACTAAAGTACCGTTTATATTATTATCATAATATTCTAAAGGATTAGTAACTGATTCGCCCACAGCTTTAAGCCCTGCAAAATGTATAACAGAATCTATCTCATACTTTGAAAAAACCTCATCTAAAGCATCTTTATCTCTAATATCACCTTCTACGAAGTCAATTTCTTTTCCAATAATTTTTTCAACTCTTTTTAAACTCTGCTTTGAAGAGTTACATAAATTGTCAAAAACTACAAAATCAAAACCAGCTTCATGTAAAGAGATACAAGTATGACTTCCTATATATCCTGCTGCACCTGTTACTAATACTTTCAATATTTTTCCTTTAGATTTTTAATTTTAATATTATAATTTATTATTTATTATAGTTGTCTTTTACAAAATTTAAAGTAACATATTTATAAACTATTAAACTAAATAAAAATCCTAAAAACATACCTATAATATCAGCAAAGATATCATAAAAAGAGAATTGTCTATTTGGTATAAAGTATTGAATTATCTCAATAGAAAATGCTATACATAAAAGAAGTAAAATTTTTTTTAAAAAAGATATATTTTTATAAGAGAAATCTAAAAGTATATATAAAGTAAAAAAAGCAATTATATGATTTAATTTATCCCAACTATTTTTAATAGTATCAATTTCGGAAGAAGTAGTTGCTAAATAAAAAATAACAACAATAGAAATAAAAAGAATGGTTTTAATAAAAGTTTTTATGAATTTTTCCTAATTTAAATAATAACTCTTATTATATCATAAAAATTAAAAGTGCAGATGATCTACACTTTTAATTTTTAAAGTTTCCATGTAGCTTCTTTAGCTATACCTTTTACATCTATGATTATCTTTTCATCACTTATTAGTGATTCTAAATCCTCTTGCGTAATCTCTTTAAATTTATCATGTCCTACTGCTATTATAATAGCTTCATACTTTTTATCATTTTTTAATGGATCTTCTATAAAGTTATAATCATAATAAGACTTATCTTTTTCATCTATCCATGGCTCATATATATCAATGTTTGATCCATATTCTTTAAGCTCTTCTATAATATCAACGACTTTTGTATTTCTAATATCTGGGCAGTTCTCTTTAAAAGTAAGACCTAAAATCAAGATATTAGAATCTTTAATTCTTTTACCTTTTTTTATCATAAGCTTAATTGTTTTTTCAGCTATAAACTTACTCATACTATTATTTATTTGTCTTGCACCTAAAATAAGGTTTGGTTTATATCCTAACTCTTCTGCTTTATATGTAAGATAATATGGATCTACACCTATACAGTGCCCTCCAACTAATCCTGGCTTTAGTTTAATAAAATTCCATTTTGTTGCAGCTGCTTCTATAACTTCATTTGTATCTATATTCATAGTATCAAATATTAATGCTAGTTCATTTATAAGTGCTATATTTACATCTCTTTGAGTATTTTCTATTACTTTACTTGCTTCTGCTACTTTAATACTTGAAGCTTTAAAAGTACCTGCTTTAATAATTGAATTATAAAGTTCATCTACTATATCTGCTATTTTTGGTGTTGATCCTGATGTTACTTTTAAAATCTTTGTAACAGTATGTTCTTTGTCACCTGGATTTATTCTCTCAGGTGAGTATCCACAAAAAAAGTCTTCATTGAACTTCAAGTTCGAAGTAACTTCTAGTTGTGGTACACACACTTCTTCTGTAACACCTGGATAAACAGTAGATTCATAAATAACTATATCATCTTTTTTAAGTACTTTCCCTACTGTCTGAGATGATTTAATAAGTGGTGTTAAATCAGGTCTATTTGAGCTATCAATTGGTGTTGGTACTGTTACAATATAAATATTTGCTTCTTTTATATCATCTAAGTTTGTAGTATAAGTGATATTTTCTTCTACATCTTTTAATTGATTTGATTCTAATTCTAATGTGGAGTCAATATTGTTTTTTAGTTCTTCTATTCTATTTTGATTTATATCAAAACCTATAATATTTTCATATTTTGTTGCAAATGCATGAGCTAAAGGAAGTCCTACATATCCTAGCCCTACTATACATATCTTTTTATCTTGCAATTTATTTTCCTTGCTTATTTTAAATAGTGATGTTTGTAATTATGCATGTATTATATCTAGTCTTTTGTAAAAGAGGGGTGAAGTCTTTTAAATTAATTTTTAATATAAAATAACATCAAATAATTTTTTTCAAAACAAATAAAAGATATAATGACAAAAACTTTTATTAACACAAAGGTAAACATGCTTATTCTTGGAAGAAAATATAAATTTACTAAATTCGAAAAACAAAGACTTAAAAATAAAAATATAAAAACAACTATTATCAGATATACAGATAAAGAACCTAATGAAGTTTTAAAAGAGATCAAAGAAACACTAAAAAAAAGAAAATGTAAAACAATAGTACTAAATACAAAAGCTACAGTAGATGATGAAATCATCAAATACCTTACAAACTTACAGTTCACTCAAAATATATCTATGATAACAATAGAAAAGTTCATGGAAAAATATCTAGAAAAGTGCTACATACCAGATGACCATAAAGATTTAGCATACTTAGAAAATATCAAACCTTTTAATACTTTCCAATATATCCAAAAAAGAATCATAGATTATATAGGAGCTATAACACTACTTCTTATCTCATGGCCTATTCTTTTATATGCAAGAAAAAAGATAAAACAACAATCACCAGGGACTAGTATGTTTAAACAACTAAGAGTTGGGAAAAATAACAAAGAGTTTATATGTATCAAGTTCAGATCTATGCGACTAGATGCAGAAAAAAATGGAGCTCAATTTGCAAGTAAAAATGATCCTAGAATCTTTGCATGGGGTGAGACTATGAGAAAAACAAGAATAGATGAAGTACCACAAATACTAAATGTACTAAAAGGTGAGATGCATTTCATAGGACCAAGACCAGAGAGAAAATACTGGATAGAACAATTTGAGAAAGAAATACCATATTACAATGAAAGACATCTAATAAGACCAGGTATCACAGGATGGGCACAAGTGATGTACCCATATGGTGCAAATGCCCAAGATGCCAAGCAAAAACTTATGTATGATTTATACTATATCAAATACTGGAATGCTTGGCTTGAACTGAAAGTAGTTTGGAAAACTATTTTAATTGTATTAAGGAAGAAAGGGGTTTAATTTCTTTCTTTTATCTTTTTAAGAGTTTAATTAAAATATTCCAACATAAATAATAAAATGCTTTAATAAAAGAAAAACCCTCATGCTCTTTAAATAGCAAATAGTTATATTTTAAAAGTTTAATTTTATTACTTGATACAGAATTTGTCATTAATCTGTATGTAGCTAAAGGTTCAGCAAAACCATAAGCAAAATCTGTTCGTTTTAATATTCTAAGCCACAATCCATAATCTTGTCTTTTTTTTATTAAAGGCATATATATTTTTCCTACTTTTTTTGTATCATAAATAGCAGTAAGACAACCTATACAATTTGTTTTTAATAAATCTGTATATGAAAGTTTTAAAGGAGGAATAATAACTTTTTCCGACAATTCACCTTCCTCAGACATTGTTTTATAAGAGCTATAAGATAATGCACAATCTTTTTCTTTCATAAACTTTATCTGTTTCTCAAGTTTTTCTAGTTCCCATAAATCATCAGCATCTAAAAAAGCTATATATCTTCCTTTACTTTCCTCAATTGCCCTGTTTCTAGCTACCGCAGGTCCACTATTAACCTCTAAATGAATAAGCTTAATACGTCTATCCTTTTCACAGTAATCTTCAATAATTTTATTTGCATCATCAGGAGAGACATCATCGACAATAATCATCTCCCAATTTTGATAAGTTTGATTCAAAACAGAATTAATTGTTAATGATATAAAACTTGACGAATTATACGATGGTGTTATAATTGAAATAAGATCTTTATCCATTCAAAATTTCCTTTATTTCATTTTCTGTCATATTTTCTTTAACAGCACAATATAAGTAAAAATTTAATAACTCTAAATAAGCTCTTTTCTTCACTTTTGTACTTAATACTTTGTTGAATGTAATTCTATCAATTAGAACCATAGGTATTTCTTTGGTTAAAAATTTTTTTAAAAATTCTTCATCCAAATCTAAAAATAAATCAACACCTCTTTTATCTTGATTCCATGAAATTTTATTCTTTAAAAGTTTACGTAAAGGTACTTTATTTACTAGTTCTTCAAAATTTAATTTTTCATCTACAGGTATATTAAAACAATAGTTAGATAGTTCATTATCTAACCATGGAAATACTGCATTTGTAAATAAATAATTTGCAGCAGTTTCTGTTTTTCCCATCATACATTGTCTATCTAAATATTTACCTCTAGAAAATGCTCTTAAGTCTAAAAAGTGCTCTTTATCTAAAGATGCTTTAATACCTTTAAAATATTTATTTAAATCGTAAGCATACGGAAAACTAAAAAAACAAGATAATGTTGAAAGTAAACCATGTGATTCAATTGGAGATCTAATATACCATTTGTATGATTTAAAATTACTTGGCAAAATTTTCCATAAATTTATTTTTGAGAACTTAAAAGACTGAAGCTGTTCTTTACTTGGCATATGACCTAAATATTCATCATTACCCATTCCATCATAAACTTCATAATCAGAACTTGACAATTTATATTTTTCAAAAAATAATTTCAAACCAAAAAGAAAAAATATATATCCTTGGTCAAGTACAGGATTATTCATACTTTTAAAAGACTTTTTAAACTCTCCCATGTCAAGACTTTGAATAATTTCATTTACTGTAATAAAATGAGCATTATGTCCTAATTTAGTAGTCACTTTAGTTAAATAACTCTTCATTTCATTATCATCATTTTTCAAAAAAGTTATTGTATCACAGCTAATATTTAATTCATTAAACGCAATTGCTAAACATAAAGAGTCTTTGCCATCACTCAAAAGTAATAATGGTTTCTTTTTAGGATTTGATTTATTTAAAATTGATTCCTTTATATATTTTAATAGTTCATCGGAAGAAAACTTAGTAATATTATCAGTTTTTTTTTCTGTATGTTTAAAAATATAATTTTTATAATCATCCATACCCGTTTTCATAATATCTTTTATGATTTTTTCCGAAATAGTCTCTGGACAAACCATATGTTTACCATAAGTAGAAATAACTTTTTTTTCCATATTTACTCCTTAATGTTTTTAATTTTAGTATAATTTAACTGAAGAGTTATAAATATTATTATAAAAAAATAATTCAAATAAATTATAGAATCATTTTGAATAATAAGAACTAGGGACAAAGAAAATAAAACTGATAGGACTATTTTTGTTTTACTATTTAATAACAGAATTTTAAGATATAAATATAAATTAAAAAACATAAATAATAAAAAAGATACTATACCTAGCTCTGAATAAATTTTTGAATATAATGACTTTGGTGTAATGTAACTTTCACCACTCACAGCTGCATAAACACTTTCATAGTTAAGTGAAAATGAAAAATATTCATTAATATAATAAGGATATATATATCTATATCCATCTAACCCTGTACCCAAGTAAAAGGTATATTCTCCTGACATAAAACCAATTATTGGATTCATAAGTCTTTGAAAAGCAGATCCATCAGATTGAACTACTGTGCTTAATGTTTTTAAATCTAAATTGGTAAGTATTTTTAAAACAATATCAATTTTATTTAAAGTATAGTCATCCAAAAAGTTATTCATCAAAACCCAAATTAATATAAGTAATAAACTTATAAAAGAAAGTATTCTTAAATTAAATATTAACTTTGGTTTAAACAAAACTATATATACAATAAAAAATAAAAATATTGTAACATATCCAAATGTTGAACCACTAACAAGTAAAAAAAAGATTATTAAAAAAATAACAATTTTTCTATATTTGCCATAGTAATAAAAGTAAATAAAAACCCCTAAAAATAGGATATTTCTAACCATCATTGATGGTTCACCAGATACCATTTGAATTCTATTTACAGTTCTATAAGAAAAAAGTAATGTAATCTGTTCAGATACCCCCTTAGGAACAAGTCCTAATTTCATAAAAAATTGTATAAAACCTATTATTACCATAAATACAAAAGAATAAAAAGCCCACTTACCAATTTTTTCACAAAAATCATCTTTATTTATAAAAAAATTATGACTTATAGCCTTATAGTATACAGATAACATTATTATAAATAGTGTTGTAGTTATTATTGTTTTTTTAATGTGGGATAAGTTATCAAAGAAAATACTACTCATCATTATAGAATATAATATAATAAAAATACTTGCAAATATTGTTAATATTGTAAATCTATTTAATCTTCCAAAAGAAATCATTATCATGAATCCAAGAATCAAAGGAAAAAATGAAATTGGTCTATAAATTGAATCCGTAGGGAATAAAGGAAAACTATCAAAAGGAATTAAAAATATTGAAATAAAAAAAAGCTTAGTAATAAGCTCATTCCTATTTATTTTAAAAAGGTTCTGCATCACTTTTTAACCATATATTTAACATAAAACTTTAAATATTTATCATATCCTAGTATTTTTTGCAAAATAAATTTAATAGTGTGTAAAATAATTGGTTTAAAATATTTTCCATTTAATTTTATACTATCTTTTACAATTTGTTTATAAGTTTTGTATGAAGAATAGTAATTTGACTTACCACCTAATTCAAAATTTGACACAATTAAATCAACTTCATGATAAGAGTTTTTAAAAGCTTCTCTAAGATACACAGTATCAGCAAAAATTTTATATTCTAAATTATATTTCATTGTTTTATAAATATTTTTATTTATAAATATTGCTTGATGGTTAGGCATATTTGTATAATACCAGTCTTTATTTTCAGTATTAAAGTCTTTAAACCTTAAAACTTGATTCTCTTTATAATAACTAATTGACTTACCAAAAACTATATTTTCTTTAATTCTTTTTTCAAATATTTTTTTTAAGACATCATTAGAATAAAAAGAATCTCCCGCATTCATAAAATTAATCCAGTCACCAGTAGCAAGAGAAATTCCTTTATTCATAGCATCGTATATACCATTATCCTTTTCACTAATACAGTAATCAATTTGATTATTATATTTTTTAACTATATCAATTGTTCTATCTGAACTATTACCATCAACAATAATTAATTCAATATTATCATAAGTTTGCTCTAAAATATTTTTAATTGTTCCTTCAAGTATATCTTCACCATTATAAACAACCGTTATAATTGAGATAAGAGGTTTTACCTCTTCTGTACTTTTAAAAACACCTTGATTTCTTAAACCATAACTACATAATTTATCATTTTCACTTTTCCAAAACAAAGTAGTCTCAGAAGAATTTACTTCAGGTTTATTCTCTTTTAATAATCTATTTGTACTATATCTATCTGAAATTTCTAAACTATTCAATAACTCAACCTTTATATTTTAACATATTAATAATATTCTCTATTTTTTTTCTATTACTTAAGAGTGAATATTTACCTAAAAAAACATCATAAGCTTCATTTAATTTTTGATTTTCAGATTCATAAGACTTCAAAATATTAAGCAGATTGTTTTTAAAATCTATCTCATTATCTGCTATGCTAATAGCATTTTCATGTTCAATTCCTTCTGCACCTTGAGAAGTACTTACAATTGGTGTTTGTAAAGCCATTGCCTCTAAACATTTTAATCTTGTACCACTTCCATGTAAAAGAGGAATTATAGATATTTTAGATTTAGCAATATATTTATTGATATCATCTACCATTCCTACTTCTTCTATTGATTCAAAATTTTCTATATTTAATTTAGATAAAATACCTTTTGAACCTTTTCCTACTATTTTTAAAGTCGTTTTTGATGCAAGTTCTTCATCCCATATATTTTCTAAAAACCATTTTAATCCATGAAAGTTTTGATACGCATTAAAATTCCCTGTCATAACAATATAATTTTCTCGACTAAGATTATCATTTAAATATAAACTTTCATCAAGAAAATTAGGTATTACTTCAATTCTACTTCTCTCTACAAAGCTTTCATGATACTCTTTATCAGGATTAGAAACAACTAAAAGTTTATCTGCATTTGGAAAGTACAATCTTTCATGAATAAATTGTAAATAATAATTAATATTTTTAACAAGATTAGATACTAAAGTATTTTTATCTTCTTGTTTAGTTAAATTTGCTTGAGCATTATGAGTCCCATAGATAACAGGTATATTTTTATTTTTAAAATATTTTATAAATGAACCTAAAAATAGATAATCAATTATTACTAAATCAAAAGAATCACTCAAATCATCAATAATCGATTTAATTTGTTCATCCATTCTAAAATAATTCATTGCCGTATTAAACTTACTACTTTTATTTCTTTTAAAAGTTTTAAAATTAATTGAAGATAATTTGTATTTGTTTACATAAGAGTCAAAATCAATTGAATCGTTATTTGAAACAATTGCTGTAATATCATTGGCTTCATTTACTAATGATTTTAAAAGACCATATGTTCTTATTTTTTCACCCCCATTAATTGGAAATAGAGATATTTCTGTTATATATAAAATTTTCATGCTATAAACTATCCTTGGAATTTAAATTATTTAAAAGAAAATCAATTGACTTTTCTTTATTTTGGGCCAATAAACTATTAACCTTTACCCAATCAATTTCATTATTTAAAAGATTAGCAGAGATATCATCAAATGAATATATTAATCTTTCTTCTAAGTTAAAAAGTTTTAAAATAGAATGAAATCTTGTCATCCCTCTTTTGCTATTACCATAAACAATAAAAGGTTTATTAAATAAAATTGAAAATACACAGCCATGAAAAGAGTCTGTAACAATAAATTTTGAATATGCAAAATTTTTCAACCATTCTGTTATAGAGGGATAAGACTTATCTTTATCAGATTCTAATTTAATACTTGAAATATCAAACTTTAATTGTTGAGATACAAAGTTAACACTTTTTATCTTATCATTATTCACATCTAGTATATAAGTAAATAATTCTATTTTAGGTATAACTTCATTTTCTTCATTGATTATTTTAATATAGTCAGAAGGATTTAATAAAAGAGTTGGATCAAGTACATGTTCTGCATCAATATCAAAATATTTTTTACAAAGATTTACTGCACTTTCCTCTCTTACTGAAACTGCTCTAAATTTTTTAATTTGTTCTTTATATTTAATAGTATCACTATCAGAATACAGCCACTCATCCACTCCAAAAGAAGGAGCATAAGACAATAATATAGCATTTTCTTTTTTTACAAAATCAAAAAAAGCAAAATCTATATATTTATACATATCTGGACGCCACACTTGATCACTACCTACAATATATGCACCATAATCGTTAACTATTTCCAAAAATTTATTTTTATTATAAATAGGTTTTGTTTTTGGTTCAATATATTTATCAATAAAATATCTAATATTTTTTTCTTTTTTCTTTTTAATAAAATTTTTTACAATTCTTTTTAATGAAGACAAAAATAATGAATCCGAAGAATTAAAATCATGAACATATAATAATTCAGGTTCATACCCAAGCTTTTTTAATGATGTCATTAAAGCATATGATTGAAGTAATCCTCCGTAATTATTATTAAAAACCATTGTTAAAATAGCAATCTTCATATTAAACACTCCATTTTACATTTTCTTTTATAACTTTAGCAGGGCTACCAGCAACTATGGTATTGGGTTCTACATCTTTAGTTACAATAGAGCCTGCTGCAATAATTGCTCCAGAACCTATTGTTACACCTTTTAGAATCATAGCTTTATTCCCTATCCAAACATTATCTCCTATATTTATAGGTTTAGATATCTCATAACCTGGAATTTCAATAGTATGTCCATCATAATCTCTAATTACAACATCTCTAGCAATAGTACAGTTTTTACCAATTTCAATTTTTGAAGCACACGTAATATCAACACCTTCATTAATAAAACCACCATTAAGAATTAAGTGTCCATTCTTTATTATTCTAATATACCCTCCAGCATACATTTTAAAAGAACCTTTTACTTCTAATAAAGAATTTTTTTCTAATAAAAGTCTTGTTTCCAAATTAGATGCTAACACTTGCTTAACACCCATAAAAAATTTACCTTGTAAATTAATCTTTGAATTATATTCCAGCTGTATTTTACTATTTCTAAAAGGAATAAAAGCTATCTTAGATTTCTTAGTTATCTTGTTTTCTAGAAAATTATATTTATATAGTTTATACATATTAAATGGAGAATAACCTATATCACTTACTAAAGAAAGACCCTTTTTCAATTTGTTAAATTTTCTTTTGAATTTATTTTTTAATGTTGGCATAGGGAAATATTTATCTGCAACAATATCAAAAGAATAATTATCCAAATCTCTATAAAAAGACTCCCTTTGTTCTTTATTAACAGTATTTAATGCGTCCTCGTATAAAGCAGGGTTACCAGGTTCTGCATCTTTGAGTGTAAATTTTTTTGATACTATTGAGTCACCTAAAGATTCATAATATTCTTTACCTTTTTCTGAATTTACCATAATTAGAGATGTACCCAAATCTTGATCCATAGATTTATCTATATTTTCAATTCCCCAAAAATCAGCTAATGTTATATCTGCAGGCCGAGGGAATCCTCTAAATTGACAATTAAAACAAGCTTCCATAGTAAAAAGTTCTGTTCCTAAATAACCAACAAAAAATGGATCATGGTATCTATCTGCAACATATGATTCACCATTTTCAAAATCAACTCTCATTGAGAACTTATGCCAACCTGTTGTTTTGTCTTTAGCCTTTATTTTCTTTACTTTTGATTTATACTTACGCTCAAGCCATTCTATATATTTTTGAAATACTTTTGTTGAATTTACTGATTTACATATAAAATCACATGTAATTAAATTTTCATGATCTTTTTTAAGATAGGTATATAAACCTGATATTTGACATGGTGCACCACAAACTAAAACTTTGTTACCCTCTTTTAATTGTTTTTTTACTTCAGGAAAAAGTTCATCTGTTAAACTAAATGTATATTTAGAACTTCTGATCTCATTTAACTTATTTCTATCATTTGTTAATATATGAGAAACGCTATTATCTTCATTATAAACTGCTCCACCAACATACCCATTCTTATCAAACATTTTAAAAGCTAACTCAGAAAAAACACCACCGGATGTACTATCTAGTCTAACTTCATGATTTTTGCTATATGAAGCATAAACTAAAGGGGTTTCAAATCTTTCAGGTTTTTTTTGTTTAAATGTCAATTCTGGAATATATGGGCAAACTTTTTCACACTTATCACAATCTACACAGGTATTAAGGTTTACACTTGGATAAAAGAAGCCTTTTTCATCTTTGCCCATTGTTATACACTCATCGATTGGACAACTCACAGTACATGTATTACATCCATTACAAAGTGCTTTATCTGTTATATTTATCATTTATATTCCTATTTAAACTTTAAAATAATCTACTGTATCGGGATTATACCTAACTCTATAATCTTCATTAATAGCATCAATCTTTTTAATTTCTTCTTTTGTTAATTCAAAATCAAAAACATCTAAATTTTCTTTTATTCTATCTTTATTCCCTGATTTAGGAATAGTAATAATTTCATTTTGTATATCCCATCTTAATATAATTTGAGGTACAGTTTTATTATATTTTTTTGCTAATTCCATTAATACGGAATGACTAATAAGTTTAGAATCCATTCTAGCTACGGGGGAATATGCTTGAACTTGAATCCCTTTACTTTTACAATATAACCTTAAAGACTCTTGTGATAAAAGAGGATGTAATTCTATTTGATTAATAGCGGGAATGATTTCCGCAACTTCCAATAACTTTTCTAGATGATGAACATGAAAATTACATACACCAATTGCCTTAACTAATCCTTCCTTATAAAGCTTCTCCATTTCTTTCCATGAATCAAGATATGTATCAGGATTAGGCCAATGCATAAGATATAAATCCAGCTGTTTAACTTTAAGTTTTTTCATCGAAGTTAAAAGTGCTTTTCTTATATCTCCTTTTCGTTGACTTGTGTTACTTAACTTTGAAGTAATAAAAATATCTCTCGTTCCATAGAGTTCTAAAAGCTTTAAAGATAAACCAAGCCACCATTCATTACCATAAGCTGAACTAGTATCAAAACTTTTACATCCAAATTTATTTGCATTTAGTATTGTTTTTAATAAAGCAATTCTATTTAAAGGATAAGTACCTAATCCAATTATTGGCATTTTCAAATTATTATTTAATGTTATATATTTCATTTATTACCTTTTTTTAATTTTATCAAACTTATTAACTTTTCTCTTTGTTCACTACTAATATCAATAAATAATACTGTTAAAGAAACTAAAATAATACATGCTAATAAATTTATTATAAATTGAAGATGGAAACATGTAAGAAGATACACTCCAACTACTACAACTACCAATACTTTAATAATGGGGAATAAAAAATCACTCCAATATTCTTTATAAGAAATTCCTGCTAATTTTTTTAATAAATAAACTTTTATTACAAAAGAAACTATTATTGCTGCAGTAATCTGTATATAATAAATTATTAGAGGTTCAAGTTTTAAGTAATAAACAATCATATATGAAACGGGTAAAACAAAAAGATAAACACCACCTGATAAAAGTTGATTTTCTTTAACCTTACCTATAGCCTGAAATACAATTCCAAAAGATAAATCAAAAGATTGGATAAGCGAAAATATCAAAATTAATTTACAAAATTCAACAGTCCATAATGGAATTTCAGTAAGCCAAAGTTCCAAAATTGTTTCTATTTCTAAATATAATGGCAAAATTAAAATAAGAGCTAAATAAAAAGTATATCGAGCCCCTAACAGTGTTAAGTTTTTCATACCTTTAATATTATTACTACTATACATTTTTATAATCTGAGGATTTATAGCTGTTCTAAAACTATTTATAAGAGAAACTATTGCCATATTTACTTGCATTGATATACTTCTAGAAGCATTAACTACTGGACCAAAAAATATATTTAACATAATATTTATACCGTGATTCATAAGTACCCATGCTACACCACCAAATACATTCCAACTACTAAATGAAATCATTTCTTTAATAAGTTTTTTATCCCAAATAAAAAAAAGTTTTGACTCATCATTATAATGTTTTTTTATATAGTAGAAATAGAAAAGAAATATTAATAAAACAACAAAAAAGTTTAATACAGCATAAATAATTAATTTATCAAAACTAATCAATAATAGTAAAAATACAACAGATAACTTTAATAATGCTTCAAGTATACTCACATAAGCAAAAAAGCTCATTCTCTCATGTGCAATAATCAATGCATCATAAGGTACTTTTATAACATTTATAATTATACTTAATACTGCAAATTGAAGTACCCAAAAAGTAGCATCCATTCTATCTATTGGTATATTAAGTTTATTATTTAAAAACCACACACCAAATACTTCTAAAAAAATCCCTAGAAACAATGCAAGTAATGTATGTATTATCATAGAAGTAGAAAAGACTTTCCTTAAATTACTATTTTTCCTTTTACCAAGTTCAAAAGTAATATATCTTTGTGTTGCCAAAGTCAAACTTGTATTAAAAAAACTTAAAATAAGAACTATACTTCCAACAACATTAAAAAGCCCAAAATCTTCAGCTCCAAGTGCTTCTAGAACAACTCTTATAGTATAAAAACTTACTCCCATAATTAAAATCATACGAAAGTATAAAAATACTGTGTTTTTAGCAATCCTTTTATAATTATTAATCATATTTAAATATTTTTCAAAGATAAATACCAATTAAACATAGTCTTAATACCATCCTCAAGCTCAACCTTATGTTTCCATCCAAGAGAATGAAGTTTACTAGGATCAGTTAACTTAACCATCGTTCCATCTGGTTTTTCTGTATTAAATACTAAGTCACCCTTAAATCCAATAATATCTTGAATTAAAGTTGCTAACTCTTTTATAGATATATCTACACCTGTTCCTATATTTATATGTGTATTTCTTACTTCTTTTTGATTTTTATCATAAGTATCTGTAAAATCTCTATTCTCTAGTAAAAATACACAAGCATCTGCCATATCTTCTGAATATAAAAACTCTCTTCTTGGTTTCCCTGTTCCCCATATCTCTACTGAGTCTTTATTCACACCAAATTTTTCAAGGTAATTGTTAGCTTCTTCTAAAGAATTCATATTTAAATCATCTAATACAGCTTGTGTATTTCCTTCATTTAAAAGTTTTGCTAAGTATATCTTTCTAATTAGTGCTGGAAGTACATGTGATTTCTCTAAATCAAAGTTATCATTTGGTCCATATAGATTCGTTGGCATTACAGATATAAAGTTTGTTCCATATTGTAAGTTATATGATTCACACATTTTTATACCAGCTATTTTTGCTATTGCATATGGTTCATTTGTATATTCTAGTGGACTTGTTAATAAACAATCCTCTGGCATTGGTTGAGGAGCCTCTTTTGGATAAATACAAGTTGATCCTAAGAATAGAAGTTTTTTTACTTTATGTACATATGATTGGTGTATTACATTATTTTGAATAGCAAGATTTTCATATATAAAATCTGCTCTATATGTATTATTTGCAACTATTCCACCAACTTTTGCAGCAGCAAGAATTACATACTCTGGCTTTTCTAGACTAAAAAACTCTTCTACTGCATTTTGATCTGTTAAGTCTAGTTCTTTATGTGTTCTATAAATAATATTTGTATAACCTTTTGATTGAAGGTTTTTAACTATTGCAGAACCTACTAAACCTCTATGTCCTGCTACATATATTTTTGAATTTTTATTTATTATATTTGACATATTTAAATATACTTTATATTAATTTTATTACTATTCAAAGTAACTCATAATTTTATAACCACCATCTTTTAGATATTGGTCTTTTGTCATAAGTTTTATATCACTTTGCATCATATCTTCAACTAAGTCTTGAAGATTATACTCTCTATTCCATCCAAGCTTCTTCTCTGCTTTTGAAGGATCACCTAATAGTAAATCAACTTCTGTTGGTCTAAAGTATCTTGGGTCTACACAAACAACTGTTTGGTTAAGTTTTAAATGAGATAAATCAATACCCGATACTTTTGCTTTTTCTTCATCAAAACTATCTATAATACCAATTTCATCAACACCTTCATTTTCAAATCTTAAATTAATACCTGCATAAGCAAAAGCAAACTTAACAAAGTCTCTTACTGTTGTAGTTTGTCCTGTAGCAATAACCCAATCTTCTGGTTCATCTGCTTGTAAAATCATCCACATCATTCGAACATAATCTTTTGCATGTCCCCAATCTCTTTTTGCATCTAAATTACCTAAATATAATTTATCTTGTAAATTTAGTGCTATTTTAGAAGCTGCTCTTGTAATTTTTCTTGTTACGAAAGTCTCACCTCTAACAGGAGATTCATGATTAAATAAAATACCATTACACGCATACATTCCATATGCTTCTCTATAATTTACTGTAATCCAGTAAGCGTACATTTTTGCAACTGCATAAGGAGATCTTGGATAAAAAGGAGTTGTTTCACTTTGAGGTGTTTCTTGAACTTTTCCATATAATTCTGAAGTAGAAGCTTGATAAATCTTTGTTTTTTTCTCTAAACCTAGTAGTTTCACTGCTTCTAAAATTCTTAATGTTCCTGTACCATCAGCGTTTGCTACATATTCAGGTGTTTCAAAAGAAACTGCAACATGGCTCATTGCAGCTAAATTATAAATTTCATCTGGTTGACACTCAGCAATAATTCTTGTTAAATTCATAGAATCTGTCATATCACCATAATGTAATATTAGGTTTCTATTTTCTACATGAGGATCTTGGTATAAGTGATCTATTCTATCTGTATTAAATAAAGAAGACCTTCTTTTTATACCATGTACGATATATCCTTTTTTTAGTAAAAATTCTGCAAGATATGATCCATCTTGTCCTGTGATTCCTGTTATTAATGCTACTTTTTGCTCTGCCATTCTTATTATTTTCCCTTT